>SKPJ01000387.1 GCA_007119595.1 Myxococcales bacterium | reverse complement strand
CGGATCGACGAAGAGCTCGATCACGGAAATTTCGGGGCGGTCTACAAGGTGGTCGACCTGCTCGAAAAGCGCACCCTGGCCCTCAAGGTACTCAAACCCGGGCCCCATGACGAAGACGAGCTGCGCCAGCGTTTTGAGCGCGAGGCGCGACTGATCTACAGCCTCAACCACCCCCATGTAATCGACGTATTTTACTACGGGGAGACGGAGTCCAAGCTTCCCTATATGGCCATGGAGTATCTCTATGGCACGGACCTCAAGGCCCTGCTTCGACACCACGGCGGTCTCTCCGACGCTTTGACTCGACGTATCGCCATCGAGTCTTTGTCGGCCCTGCACACCGCTCATCACGAAGGCATCATCCACCGCGATCTCAAGCCCGCCAATATTTATCTGGTCGACGACGGCGCCAAAGGCCACGTCAAAGTATTGGACTTCGGCTTTGCCAAGGCCCTGGGAGCAGACAAAAAGTCGGAGATCACCAACGCCGGCACCCTGGTGGGCACCCCGGCTTATATGTCTCCGGAGTTGGTCCACAAAAAGGATGTCGGTCCACCGGCCGATATCTACGCCATGGGCCTTATCCTCGCCGAGATGCTGGCCGGCAAAAAAGTCGTCCAGATCTCGAGCATCTACGATACGATCATCTTTCAGGGCTCGGAAAAACCGATCAAGCTCTCCGATGATCTCAATCACTCGGCCTTCGGTCCCATCCTCCGAAAATCGATCGCCAAAGATCTCGATCAGCGCTACTCCACGGCCCTGGAGATGATCGACGCTCTTCGGGAGCTCGATCTCGAGGGAACCGGTCCCTACACCGACGACGTCCCATTGACCACCGCTCCGCCAGAAGTGGGCGATGCCGATATGGAGGCCAGCACCCGCCCCCGAAGTGACGGGCGACCGTCGATGGAGCAGGTGGATGCAGCGCTGGACGACGAACTCCACGTCGCCGATTTCAGCAATGACGATCCCACGGTGGATCAGAGTCAACGCTCCTCAAAAGCACTTCCCAACGAGGGGGAAGTCCTGGTGGCATACGGCTCCGATACCGCAGACGATATCGACGTCGACAACCCCACCATCCCATATGAAATGGATGACAATCCCACGGATCCCCTTGATGTCGCTTCCAAGCGAAAATCGCTCCAGAGCGGCCGCCATAATGTTGATTCCGGTCCCCTTCAAAAGCAGGCCCCCGATCCCCGCTCCCTCGATTCCGGTCCCCACAGGGATCGAGTACCATCGCCGGATTCGGGCTCACAAAACGCCATCGGGCAACAGGGCAGCCCCTCCACCGGCCAGGCTCATGACTCCGGGCCCCATCAAGCCAATCAGCCCAATGCAAACCCTCGCGATTCCAGACCGCATCAACCAGTCCCCGCCGATGCCCCTTCTGCTCCATCGTCGAATGAACGGGATATACCGTCCACAAAGGGCATGGAAGCCATCTCCCCGGAAGCGCCATCCCGAGATCACCTTCCGACCCTCGAGACCTCTCGCGATGTGCCGGGGGCCGGCGCCGACCAACCGTCGGCCCTGCGCGATATCGCGATGGGCGTGGTGGTCGGCGCCGTCATCCTGGCCGCCATTTTATTCTGGCTCTCCAGCCAGGGCTAATCGCCTGGCCAACGAATCGCTTCGCAGCGTTTTAACCGACCTCGGGCTGCCACGTTTCGCCTTCCCAACACATCTGCCAGAACTGCCACTCGTATCGGCTGGATACCACGAATAGCTCCACCAGCCGCCGGCGCTTCGCTTCGGAGGCATTCGCCGCATGGTGTTCCATCAATCCCTGAAGATGGGTGGATGCCCCCTGAAATTCTTCGCCGGCATAGGTCTCAATCCACTCCGCATACCGGTCGTCCTCGGGAGTCTCAAATTCCTCGGCGAGCTCGGTCCCGAGCCAGGCGTATCCCCAGGCACAGGGAAGCAATGCGGCCAAAAGCTGCGCCATATCTCCATCGGCCGCCGTGCGCACCAAAAAGTCGGTATATCCCCGCGTCGTAGGCCACATCGGCTCCGATTCAAGATCGTCGGCGCTCAATCCGAATCGGGCGGCATAGGAGCGGTGCAGATCCATCTCCGTATTCAGCGTCAGATCGAGAGCCGACGCAAAAAATTGCATCTCCTCCAGATTCCGGGCCTTCGCCGCTCCCCAGGCGAAAACGCGGCTAAATTCCTCCAGATATCGATAGTCCTGCAATACCCAGCGCTGGAAAATCTCTTCCTCGAGTGTCCCATCGGCGATTCCCTGCACGAAGGGATGCTCCAATTGGGCCTGCCAGATCGGTTCTACCTTGTCGAACAAGTAGTCACAAAAGCTCATCGTCGACTCCTCATAAAATCAAAAATATAGATGACCCCACCCGACCCGCATCGGCGAGCCGGATGGGAACTACCTGGTTTCCGGATGGGAACTACTTACATCCCCTGCCACTGCGGTCCGCGATGTGGCTGTGACCATCCTTCATCAACAGGAGGTGGTATCCAATGTGGCCTGGGGACCGCGCTTTGCCGCCGCTGGGCGTGCTATTGCCGAGGCAGCCCTTGAGCATGTTGTCGATGGAGGCGCAATCAGTCCACATCCTGATGACTGGCCACTCACCGCCATTCATGGGCCTTGGGCCGGACAAAT
>SKPJ01000096.1 GCA_007119595.1 Myxococcales bacterium | reverse complement strand
GTGGAGCAGTCGGTGCGCGTCTCTCGGTCGGTGGAGCACGGCCCCATAAATAAAGGCCGGTGCGCGTCTCTCGGTCGGTGGAGCACGCGGTCGGTGGAGCAGGCCGGTGCGCGTCTCTCGGTCGGTGGAGCACGGTCGGTGGAGCAGTGGAGCAAGTTGGCATTGCGTATAGGGGCAATCTTTTTTGTGGCCTGCGAGCCCGATTTCAATCATCCGATCTTCCGATGGCCCCATAAATAAAGGCCGGTGCGCGTCTCTCGGTCGGTGGAGCACATAAATAAAGGCCGGTGCGCGTCTCTCGGTCGGTGGAGCAGTCGGTGCGCGTCTCTCGGTCGGTGGAGCACGGCCCCATAAATAAAGGCCGGTGCGCGTCTCTCGGTCGGTGGAGCACGCGGTCGGTGGAGCACGGGTCGGTGGAGCACGGCCGGTGGAGCACGGTCGGTGGAGCAGTCGGTGGAGCAGTCGTGGAGCACGCGGTCGGTGGAGCACGGTCGGTGGAGCACGGTCGGTGGAGCACGGTCGGTGGAGCAGGGGTTCACCAAGGCCGGTGACTACCTCTTTTTCTTTGGCGACGACGGCGAAAACGGCAGGCATCTGTGGGTCAGCGACGGGACTGAGGCCGGGACGGTGCGCTTAGAACCCGAGGGGACCACCGACGCCCTGCTGCCGTGCATCAGCGATCTCCAATTGGCCGAACACGAGGGCGCCATCTATCTCCGCGCCGACTACGGCGAAGCCGGTGCCGGCCTCTGGCGGGTCGACCTACCTTAAGACCAGTTACGGTCCGGCTAAGGAGTCCGTCAGCGCTACACTCAGAACGCTTCGATCTTTGGGGGGCGAAGTGGGCCATCGACGTACTCGGACAATCGACGTTCTCGGGTTAACTCCATACCTCAGTCGGTTGTTACTGTTATGGTTGGTTTTTCGCCTATTGTTTCTTCTTAGAAACAGTACATCCATAAACGTCATATTGTTTCTCTTCAATTGGTAATTAGCCTTTGACTTGCAGTGAGAGCAGAACCGAGCCATGGCTCCACGAGGCATCAACTTCGCGGAGATGGGGCTGATGCTCTGATCCATGACCCGGCGACGACAAAACCAGATAAGAATGTGGAGTCCAAGGAGATAACCGTGGCACACAGATCAATCATCAAGGCGGTCACCTTGCGGGTGGCCGATTTAGAGCGCTCGGTTCACTTCTACGAAGTGGTGGTGGGACTAAAAACGCTGGCGTCGGCCGGTGCCCAAGCCCGACTCGGCATTGGCGACGAGGAGTTGCTGATCCTCCAGGAGAGTCCCCGCGCCCCCCGGCGGGCCCGGGATGAGGCCGGGTTATTTCACATCGCATTTCGGGTCCCCGACCGGCCGGCACTGGCCGATGCCCTGCGCAGGATCCAGCGACGCCATCGCTTCACGGGGGCCTCCGACCATAAAATCAGCCACGCCCTGTACCTCGACGATCCCGATCAAAACGGCCTGGAAATCTACTACGACCGGCCGCGCAATGAATGGCCGATCGACGCTCAGGGCCACATTGCCCTGGCCACCAAACGTCTCGATCTTCAGAAATTACTCGACACGGAACCATCGGCCGAACCAGATCACTTCCCGGCGGGTACCGACGTGGGTCATGTCCACCTAGAAGTCGTCGACCTACACAGGGCTCACCAATTCTACGTCCAACTTCTGGGGCTCGGCGTGAAAGTAGACACATCATCAGTGCTCTTTGTGGCCGCCCATGACTACCATCACCACATCGGCCTCAACCGCTGGAATGACCGCCAACGTCCCCGCCGGGAGTCCTCTCTCGGGCTGGTGTCCGTCGAACTGGCATTGCCCGACCAGACCGTCGAAAGACTTTACGCCGAAGCCCCCAAATTGGGCATCGAAATCCATCGCAACAACGGAGGTGTTCAGTTGCAGGACCCGAATAATCTGCGATGGATCATTGGCTGACCGAAAACGCGGGGCTTGCGATTTCCGGGAACGTTCATGGCTCCCACAGGTGGAATGGGGATGGAGCCGTGCTAAACCCCCGCGCCTACTCGAAGATTCGTCCGGCCAACACGTCGCCATGCTGTGTGATGGGCATCAACGGCTTGTCTCTATTTCAATATCCAATTCTCACGCAAAAACTTCGGATCAAACCCCGCCCATTCGATATTGTGATAGGAGTGCTGGGGATCGCCGGGTACGGCTTCTCCCGTACAGGTCATCAAGCGCGTACAGCCCGCGTCGATGGCATCCTCGATGCGTCGTGCGAGCAACGCCCGTTGGCTTCCCCGCTGTCGAAACTTTTGATCCGTGGCCGCCCAGTCCAGCCAGGCGCACTCGCCATCGAGATACAATAATCCGGTCCCAGCAGGGCTGTCCCCATCGAATGTCATATACAGATGGAACCCGTCTCGATTCAAAAGCCCCTCAAAAAGCGGTCTCGCCTCCTCGGTCAGCCCGAACCCCCCAGTGGCGATGCGGCCGAAATCGTCGACATGGTCGGTACCGATTTTACGCACCTCCAGATCGGAGTCGGTGGTCGGCGAGGAGCCAGGTCCACGTTGAAATTTCATCCACCGACGATACGACTTCAACCCCGCCTGGTGGAGCAACTTCTCGATGTTCTCGGGGCGAGCCTCGGGATGGACATGTAGAAAAAAGCGTTCGATGCCGGCGTCGCGATACTTCGAGCAGATGCGATCGAGCTCCTGGGCCGTTGCCGGTGCCTTGAGTCCAAGTCCGATAGCTCGATTGAGCAATATCGACGAGTCATTGGAAGCGACCGATACCAGTGTCCCCCCAATCGTCTCCAACTGGAGCCCCAGTCGGCTGCGTAGTTCGTCGTCGGCTTCCGTATGCAGCGCTTCCAAAACGGCGGCTTCCATCCACTCGCTGACAAATGGGGTATTTGATTTCATCGGGGGGTCTCCTTTCAAACTATTAATTCCGCGCAATGCGAATCTTAATTTATCGAAATATGCGGACATTCTCGGGCATATCTTCTTCCCTCTCAACACCGCATTTACTGGAGTTTAAGAAAGTAATTCGTCCGGATTTAAACGCAAGTTGAGGAGCAAATTCACAACCCCGGCCGATCTCCGACCGGTGCATTCCGTAACGTGTGAAGTGGACCCGCACGGCGACACCGGAGCAAGAGTCGTCGATATATGAAGACCGACCCGACCGGCGCGCTCCCGGCACCTGGACCGTTGGTTGAGATGGCTGAATGGTCGGGAGCCAGACGAAGCCGTGGCTGCCGTCGAGCATCATCGGTCCAATCACCTGGACAACTCTACCATGCCGCACGATCGGCGCAGCTCCTCCAGCTCCCGACAAAAGGCAGCATGGGTGCGTAGATAGTCCCGATGCAGATTGTGCCATAATTTTGGGGAATCCGGATCGTCAAACACCTCACAGCTCGTCTCGTACAGCGACGATGTCGCCTCCGATAGTTCGCGAGGTGAGTGTTCCGAGCGTTTAGGACGACTGTCCCCGCCACCATTTGGGCGACCCGCTGCGGTGGTCCCGATCACGAAGACCCTGCTGATATGGATCGTCGGCCGATGGCTTCCACGGCGCGTTTGGAGAGTGCCCGCACGGCGTCAATGAGCATGGCAAAGCGGGGATCGTCGGTGTCGCCTTCGGTGTAGCGAAAGTAAATTTGCTGGCCGATGACGGCGACCTTGAACAGCCCGTAGACGTAGTAAAAGACAATATTCTCCAGCTCCAGCCCGGACCTTTCGCAGTAGCGTTCCGCGAGTTGTTGGCGACTGAAATTTCCGGCACGTGCGGTGGGGCCGAAATCCAGGGCGTGGAGCACTTCGGGGTCCCCTGGCTCCACCCAGTAGGCGAGGCTGGTGCCCAGGTCCATCAGGGGATCGCCGACGGTGGCCATCTCCCAGTCCAATACGGCCTCCACGCGGGTCAGATCATCGGGGTGGAGCACGAAGTTGTCGTATTTGAAGTCATTGTGAATCACTGACACCCCGACTTCGGAGGGCTTCTTTGCGTCGAGCCACTCCGCCGTCTCCTCCATGGCCGGAATCTCGTCGGTACGGGCACGCCGGTAGCGCTTCGTCCATCCCTCGATCTGACGCTCCACGTATCCTGTGGGGCGGCCAACATCGCCGAGTCCGCAGGACTCGTAGTCGATCTCGTGGATGGCGACCAGGGTGTCGACGAAAGCCTCGGAGAGACCGCGCATCGTGTCTTCGTCGAGCCCGGAAACATCGGGGTTGGCGCTTCGGAGAATGACACCCCGAACCCGTTCCATCACGTAAAACGGCGCTCCGATGACGTCGGCATCCTCACAGTAGGTGATGGGCTTCGGGATGGCATCGAAATGGCCATCCAGAGCGCTCAACACAGTCCACTCGCGGCTCATGTCGTGGCCCCTGGCGATCTTTTCGGCGCCAAAGGGTGGACGCCTCAGCACGTACTCGTCACCGTTGATTCGGAGCAGATAGGTCAGGTTGGAGTGGCCCGAGGGAAATTGCTCGACGGCGATGTCGCCTTGGAGTTCGGGAGCCTGTTCGGCGAACCACGCGCGGAGGTTGTCGGTGTCCAGTTCTTCACCTTCGCGGACCGCGGTAGCGATGTCGATGGGATTGGTCATGGCGTGTCCTGTTTGGACGATGGGCGGATAGAATTCGCAGCTTCTCAGTCCATTCCCCGTTGGCGAAGCTCTCGCTTGGCGACGAAGGACTTATGGACCTCGTCGGGGCCGTCGTAGATTCGGGCCGCCCGCTCGTGACGGTACCACCAGGCCAACGGCGTGTCGTCGGTCACCCCCAGCGCGCCATGGACCTGGATGGCCCGGTCCAAAACATTCTGGAGGACGTTGGCCACGTAATACTTGATGGTGGAGACGGCGATGCGCGAGGCCTTCTGTCCCTTTTGGTCGATCTCCCAGGCCGCCTTTAGGACCATCAGTCGGGCGGCGTCGATCGCAGCGCGGCTGTCGGCGATCTTTTCCTGGACCATCTGTCGCTCACCGAGCATCTTCCCCGGGTATAATTGACGGCTGGCGGCGCGCTCGCACATCAAATCGAAGGCCCGCTCGCAGATCCCGATCCACCTCATACAGTGATGGATACGCCCCGGTCCCAGACGCTGCTGGGCGATCATAAATCCCGCACCCTCCGGCCCCAGCCGGTTGGACTGCGGGACACGACAGTCGCGATAGGCGACCTCGGCGTGGCTTGCGTAGTCGTCGCCCTCGTGGCCCATCACCGAGATATTGCGCACCAACTCGAAGCCCTCGGTGTCAGTGGGTACGATGATCTGGCTCGCCTTCCGATAGCGATCGTCGGCATCGGGCTCCGTGACGGCCATGACGATAGCGAAATCGGCGCCATCGGCGGCCGTGGTAAACCACTTTCGACCCGTGATGACGTAGTCATCGCCGTCCTTTCGGGCGACCGTGCTCATCTCCGTGGGGTTGGAGCCGGCGTGCTCGGGCTCGGTCATCGAAAAACAACTTCGCGACGTGCCCGTCAAAAGTGGCTCCAGCCATCGTTTGCGCTGCTTTTCGGTCCCGTGCTCAATGAGCACTTCCATATTGCCGGCGTCGGGCGCCTGGCAGTTGAAGACATAGTGCCCGATGGGTGTTCGCCCGAGTTCTTCGGCGACCATCCCGAATTCGAGAAGCGACAAGCCGGCTCCACCGTGCTTCTTTGACAAATGGGGCGTCCACAGGCCGAGGTCTTCGCGCACCTTTTTTCGCTTCTCCTCGAGCACCGGGAGAAGTGTTGTAAACCGGGATGCGAGATAGCGTTCCTCCAAAGGAATCAATTCCTCATCAACAAATTCGCGAAGAGCGCTCAGGGTCCGTTGGAATTGATCGTCAATGGCGAAGTTCATGGCTATACCAGCTTTCAGAAAATAATTCGGACCACCACTACGAAGTGCCAGCAATTCCTGCGATCCTTCCTCGTACACTCGGGTCAAGCCCACAGTCAAGAACCCGGCATCCAGTAGGCGTGATCCACCTTCGTCGGTTCTCGGTTGCGACGCAGCTTTGGCGAATCTGACTGTGTCGCATCTCCCTTGCAGTAAAGTTATATGCAAATCTGGCACATGCTTGAGTATCTCTGGGTAGAGTAGCCCCCAGTTCACGGCCCCTCTTATACAATCGAACACACAATATCGCTGATTATGGGCTTGGCGCGTTGTTTGCATAAAATCATACGCATACCCAATCTTCTCTGGCTGAAGTTGGGGATCACAAAACCAAGACCTATGGATTTACCGATGACTGCGATGGGCCGACTTTCTATTCTGTTTTCTCTCGCCTTTCTCTGCGCTTGTTTCTCGGACAATCCAGTCACCGAGAATAATTCAAACGGGGTCAGCGCGAACCAAGATACCGGCTCGGCAGCATCCGATGGTGATCACGACGCCGGGTTCGAAGTCAATGATGACAGCGGAACCACCGGTGCTCAGGACGTCGGCGACGATGATGCCTCCGATAGCCAAACCGGTGATGAGGACATCGGCGTTGACGATGCTGCGGTGAACGGCGTTGAGGATGCTGCGGTCTACGACGTCGACGATGACCCCGAGACGACACCTCTTTCCTGGGTGACCGATAATCTGGTCGCCCTCTATACCTTTGAGGAAGAGTCAGGTGCGACGGTCCACGATGTCTCGGGCGTAGGGCCCGCTCTCGATTTGATGATCGAAGACACCGGTGCCGTCCTCTGGAGTGACGCCGGTCTGACCCTCAGCACCTCTACGATCGCCCGCTCACCGGGAGCAGCGGAAAAGGTCAATTCGGCCATGATGGCCACCCATGAGCTCACCATCGACGCCTGGGTCACGCCGGCGTTTACCAACCAGGATGGCCCGGCGAGAATCGTCACCTCTTCCGATTCCACTTCGACCCGTAACTTCACGCTCGGTC
Organism: Myxococcales bacterium; assembly: GCA_007119595.1. Taxonomy (GTDB): domain Bacteria; phylum Myxococcota_A; class Bradymonadia; order Bradymonadales; family Bradymonadaceae; genus SLJM01. The sequence goes on along the minus strand of SKPJ01000096.1, from coordinate 3,296 downwards.
AGGCCAGCAGCGCCGTCAATGGACGCCTCCGGACGACGACCATCAACGACAACGGCCACCCGGGTATTCAGTCCGAGCCCGGTTTCGTCAACGAAGCTCCGGTCCACCTGGTCTATACTCGCGACACATCCGGTGACGCCGCGCTGTATGTAGACGGCACATTAGTTCACAGCGAGGCCGTCACAGGCGATTTGTCCAGTTGGGACCCCAATTACGCCCTGGCCCTGGGACGGGAACTGACCGGGGAGCGTCCCTGGCTGGGAACCTATCACCGGGTCGGCCTATATGACCGGGCACTCACGCCAGAAGAGGTCGCCACCCATCACGACCTGGGCAATGAAGAGCTGACCTTTGAAGTACCCGACGATGCATTCCCCACCGAGCCATTCGGTCCCTCGGCGGGCTTCGGCACCGAGGGCGAAGGCGGCGGCTTTTTATGGAAACCGATCTCGGAGAGCGACGGCAATCTGGTCATTCTCCTACCCTCTCAATACACCGGCGTCGCCACCGGATGCCACGTGGCAAACGCGGCCGGCGATCTGATCGAAACCGGCCATTACACCGGGGACGGCAATGGCAATCGCCAACACTACCGCTTTGGCCAACCTGGCTCCGCATACGGAACCGATCTCTACGTCGTCGCCTATACGCCGACCGGTAATATTCACTGGCAAGTCGCCAACGGATCGGAGCGCACCGAGTATTGAGCTATCGCCCCGCATGGCCGTCGGAATGAGCGCTAGCTGATTGCGCCCGATCATGCGGCAAGAAAAACCGACCAAGGTCCATCACGGCGTCGCGGTGAACTTGATAAAACGGCCTCCCAACGACTAATTTCCCGGTCGGTGAAGATGAGAGTAGCCGCCGGTGGCGGGCCGAATATAGGGCAACGGATTTTGGGTCATCGACGATGAAGAAGCGTATATTACAACTCGGCGGCGGGTTTGCCGGTGTGGGGATCATCGGCCTGGTGGGCATTATCGCCTGGGTTTCGATGTCGTGGCCGCCGAGCTTTGAGGAGGCGCCGAACCCGCAGATCGAGGCGACCGATGACCCAGAGGTGATCGCCGAGGGGGAGTATCTCTTTCACACCGTGGCGCATTGTACGGCTTGCCACGTGCCGAAAGAGGCGGTGTTTTCCATGGAGAACGGTGAGCGTCTGGCACCGATCGGGGGCACGTCCTGGGAGTTTGGCCCCATGGGAACGATTCGCTCACCAAATATCACGCCTCATTCCCAGACGGGCGTCGGCGACTGGAGCGACGAAGAGCTGGCCAGGGTGATCCGTCACGCCGTCGGCCCGGATGATAAACCGGCGATGATGATGAACTTCGCCGGCCCCATGAGCGACGAAGACCTCACGGCCATCATCTCCTATATGCGCACCATCGAGCCCGTGGACAACGCCACCGAGCCCCATGATTTGACGCTTTTCGGCAAGATCATGTTTCAGGGACCGCTCAGCATATTCGCCACCGAGCGTCCACCGAAAATGGTCGCCCCGGAGCACGTAGCCCGCGGTGAAGTCAGCGCCGCGCGAGGCCGTTATCTCGCCGAGGGCCCCGGGATGTGCGTGTTTTGCCACAGTGAGATTGATTCGGATACCGGCGAGATCATCGGGACTCCCTTTGCCGGGGGGACCCCCGATCCCGATCCCACCGATCCGGACATGGAGATCGTGGCCCCCAATATCACCACCGGCGGCGTCCTCCAAAACTGGACGAAGGATACGTTCATCCTTCGGATGCGCGGAGAGCGCGCCATCGAGGGATCAATCATGCCCTGGGAGAACTACCGGGGGATGACCGACGAAGATCTGGAGTCCATCTACGTCTACCTTCAATCGGTGGAGCCCTCGGACCACGATGTCGGCCCGCAGCACCGGCCCGCCGAATGAGCAATCGCAGGACTCCTCACGGGCCATATCGTCTTAGCCCGGGAGCGGGAGGAATTGAGCGCGAGGAGGGCGCCATCATCATAATACGGTAAAAACCTTCCCGTTTCCGGACCTGATGCATATTCATCTGAGCTGAGGTTTTGACGACATCAAGCCAGCTATGGACATCGGCAATGACCTGGAGCTTGCAGGCAGCCCCTGGAGTGGTGAAGGCTCGGTGTACTGACATCCTGATCACCAAGGTCCAGGACGAAGGTGATGGCGGAGATGCGGCTCTCGACATTGAAGAAATGTGAGGAGGACACCCCGAAAATATTCTTCACCAGAATATGACGACAGGTGGAGCCTATCGGGTGGGAGTTCATTGTTTCTGCGACATCGATTATGGATCATCATCGGCTACGGCGAAGATCTGGAAGAAGTAGCAGCGCGCTAGAAATGCTGACAGGAGCACGCAGATGCATTGGTTGTGGTGGATCGTATTGGTGGCGGTCATTGGGTGGTCCGTATCCTGCGAGTCCTGTCAGGACCAAGCTGTGTCCGGCGAAAGTGTTGAAACAATCACACCTGAGTCTCAAGACCCTCCACCGCAAGATCCACCACCGGTGGACGAGTCAGCGGAGATATTGGAGCAGGCCGAGGGATCGACAGCCGAGGATACGGAGCAGCCGATGGACGAATGGGACGAGGCAGAGGTGGAAGTGGTGGATTTTGAGGCGGTGGACACCACCGATTGTGCCATCGGCGTCAATGCTATGGGCTTTGAGTTGTGGCGCACTCTCGACTTGCCCTCCAACGCGGTCATCTCGCCGACCAGCATCTCATTGGCGTTGAGTATGTTGCTCGCCGGAGCGCGCGGGAAAACCGCCGAGGAGTTGGCTCAAGCATTGCACCTGTCGACGGGCGACGAGGTGCATCGATGCTGGGCGGGCGTGCTTACGCACTGGGATGAGATGGGAGCACTGGATGGGCTGGAATTCGAGGTCGCCAATCGCCTATTCGCCGAGCAGAGCGCGTCATTTGTGCGGGACTATTTCGAGCTGACGGGCAGTTATTATCGATCTTCGGTGCAGCCAATGAATTTTCGCGGTGCAGCGGAGGCCTCGCGCCAGGAGATCAACCACTGGGTCGAAGACGTGACGAGAGAGCGTATCTCGGATCTTTTGCCCCCGGGCTCGATCAGTGCGCAATCCGACCTAGTATTGGTCAATGCGATCTATTTGCTGGCCAATTGGCAAATGCAATTTGAGGAGCGGCGTACCCGTACGGAATCCTTTCTCCGCGCCGATGGGACGACCACGTCGGTTGCAATGATGAACCAGACCGCTCATTTCCCCTATGCAGAAGTCGGCGATGTCCAACTCATCGAGCTTTTTTACGAAGGACAAGAGTTGTCGAT
>SKPJ01000326.1 GCA_007119595.1 Myxococcales bacterium | reverse complement strand
GGTGTCGGGCGTCGATATCCCAGCGCTGTTCCTCCTCCAGATTCCAGATCACCTCCCCGAGGTCGTCATCGCCCGGCCTCATCACCCACCCACGGGCGATGCGGCGCCCATCGCTACTGGCCCAACTCGTCATCCCTCCATCGGTGCCATGCTCGCGCCATCCGGAACCTCGACGCATGCCGGGATCAATGGCGGCGCGCTCACCACTGGAGGACCAATTATCGAGCTCCACGTCCCGCTCGTGATCGGCCCAGCTCACGAGCACCCATTGCCCGTCGTGCCAAAACGCAAGGGCCGGCGCGTTCATCTTTGCCCCCGCTATTGCCCACTGCTGTGCCTCGCCCGAATCGGGTGCCAAACCGGAGCTCGGAAACGCCGCCGAGACCATCTCCATATGCTCGATCAGCTCCGCCAGGTCTTCGGAGAAAATAACAGCTACCGCCTCCTCAGGGACCACCTCGGTGAGCTCAAAGGCTCCGGTCAGTCCCTGCGGCGGTGGGGGTGTGCTTCGGCACCCGTTGTCGCATGCCGTCGCCCCAAGCCACACCATCACCACCAGCAGCACCACCCAAGTTTGACTCGTCACCGTCGTTTGTTTCATCACTTTCCTCTGTGTAAACCCTTGGCACAATAGGTAATGCCGGACTCCGGGCTTGGGAGCTTTACCCAAAATGAGTATAGTATCGATAGGGCAATTGTCGCATTCGTGCTGATTCTTACTGCTTGTGAGATACTGGCGTCCGGCACGACGCGGGAACCGATCACCACCTCCGTTTCCAGCACTCAAAGAGAATACCGTGAAAAGCACTGTGGTCGAACCTCCACCGGACTTCGACGACGGCGATGAAGACGATGTGGACTTCATCCGCGCGAGCTCCGTACAGGATCTGGCCAATCAAACCAATATTGGCAACGAGGAAGTGCTCGACCGGGTATTGCTGCCCGGAAAACGCTTCGGGGCCTACGAAATTCTCGGGTTCGTAGCCGCCGGGGGAATGGGCGAGATCTATGCTGCCCGTCGGATCAAGTCAGACGGCACCAAATCCCGACCGGTGGCTCTGAAGGTCATCACCGCAGAGTACGCAAACGATTGGCGCATCATCGAGCGTTTCAAGCGAGAAGCTCGGATCTCAAAGGCGATCCGCTCTCGGCATGTGGCGCGCGTCTACGAATTCGGCGAATCTCCTCAGGGCCATGTCTTTTTGGCCATGGAGCTTCTCAATGGCGAGGAACTCTTCGATAAGCTTCACCGCCAGGGCATGTTGTCGCCCATGGAGGTCGCCGAGGTAACCCTGCAGATCCTAAAAGGACTCCACCAGATTCACGAGTCGGGCTTTGTCCATCGCGACATCAAGCCCGAAAATATCTTTTTGGCCAAGCCCTCCAAAGACGCCACGGAGGATAAGGTCAAGATCATCGATTTCGGTATCGCCAAGCGGGCCGAGGACAAATCAGATCCATTGCTCAGCGTGGCCGGGCAGATCTACGGCACTCCGCAATACATCGCCCCTGAACAGGCGATAAACCCCGACGTCGATCACCGCGCCGATCTCTACAGCCTGGGCATCCTGATGTATGAATGTGTCACCGGCAACCTGCCCTTTATGGGTGAATCGTCGTACGATACGATCGTGGCCCACCAAAACAAAGACGTCCCTCCCCTTCCCTCGTCGGTGGATCCCGAATTTGCGCACATCATCTTTCAATCTCTGGCCAAGACGCCGGACGAGCGGTTTCAGTCGGCCCTGGAGATGGGACGGTTATTGAAGAAATGGCGTGATGAAACGAGTTGGGTCGAACAGACGGAGCCCGACCTGGGGATGGATCTCGAGCTAGACTCCATCGTGGTCGACGACGAAACCACCGAAACGATCATGGACTCCGGTGCCGAAGCTTTCAGCGATTCCGCCAATGATGGCGCCAAAAACCAACAACCGGTCACTCCTCGATCGGCAGCGGTCACCGAGATCGACCCCACTCCCGAGGTGACCCCACGAAAACCTCAAACGCCCCCTCCAACTGCCGCGTCGAAGACCGCCGAAGAACCGAAGACTGTGGACGCACCAAAGTCGACGGCGACTGCATCGAAACCACTTTCGACATCTCAACAACCGGACACGTCCCAACCAGACAACTCCCAAGCGGCCTCATCAAATCCACACCAAGACGTCACCACCGACCTTCGCAATCCTGCGAACCGAACCGGCCCTCAGCAGGTCTCGGAATCGGAGGCCCGCAATGCGCAGGTCATCACCGGCGTCGCCCTGGGGATTTTGATCCTCGCCGTATTGTGGGCTGTATTTTTATAGATCCGGCAGCTTGTGAGGGGCTTTCAGCCGCCGGGACTGGCTCCACGCCACGGCTTTTGACTCATCCGGACCACGCCCTGTCCGTGGGAACACACATCGCCGTGTTCGTCGACGATGCGCGCCGAAGCGAAGACCATCTTCGAGCCCGCCCGATCAACCCAGGCCTCGCCGCGCACGTAGTCCCCGACGACGGGCTGCTCGAAATTCATCGACAACTGAATGGTCGCCGATCGCCGCCGCGGATCCACCAACGCCGCCGAACATCCCACCACCAGGTCGTATAGAGCGGCCAATACACCGCCGTTGATCGCCGTCGCCGTTCCCAATCCGCCTCGATGCCCCGCTTTTACGTCCTCCACGATGGCCCACACCTTCGATGTGTCGGGAAACTCCACTCGCATATCGAAAAACGTAAGAATTTCACTGTTGTTGAATCCATCGGCGTAGCGCTGCAACTGCTGTTGGCTCACCCCGTATTCATTGGTCGTTTCACTCATCGGAATCTCCCGATGCATCGACGGGCCGTGGCGCCGAGAAGACGGCGTCCCGATAGTAGCGCAACTCCTCGATGGACTCCCGAATATCATCGAGCGCCCGGTGACTCTGTCCCTTTTTGGGGGGATTCGATTGGCCGGGATACCAGCGGTGGACCACCTCCTTAAACGATGAAACGTCGATGATCCGGTAGTGCAAAAAGGACTCCAGCTTTGGCATATATCGCCCCAGAAAACGCCGATCTTGCCATATCGAATTGCCACATAGAGGCGCCCGACCCTCATCGCAATAGCGGCGGATAAACTGCAGGGTCCTCGCCTCTGCCTGGCGCACACTGACATCGGAGTTGCGCACCGCTTCGGTCAGCCCCGACTCGCCGTGATGCTTGGTATTCCACTCGTCCATCGCCTCCAGGACCTCATCGTCCTGGTGGATCACCAACTCCGGCCCCTCGGCGACCACCTTGAGGTCGGAATCTGTGATGATGGTCGCGATCTCCAAAATGCGACAGGTCTCCACATCGAGTCCGCTCATCTCGAGATCGATCCAAACCAATTTATCTTCGCCTGCCATACCTACTCCTGCTGGTCACTGTGTCAGTCCCCCGATTATCAGCCACCCCACGGCCTGACAACCCCCTGCCTGAGCAACGGTGTGATCCATCCCTTCGACTCCCTCTTTGCCATCGCTCTTTTGATCAAAGATAATATGCTGGCGAAACACGGTCTCAAAGGAGTCCCATGTCGATACAAATCGGAGCTTTTACCCTGCAACGCCAGATCGGCAGCGGCGGTATGGGTGATGTCTGGCTCGCCACTCACATCGACGAGGGCGTCGACGTCGCGCTCAAGGTCATGACCGCACGACAAGCCACCGACCCCTACTACCGCGAGGCTTTTGGTCGAGAAGTGCGGGCCGTGGCCAGCTTGGACCATCCGGCGATCGTGCGAGTATTGGACTGCGGCGTGATCTCGCAGCAGGTGGCCGATAACAGTGCCGGCCAGATCCCGCCGAACAGCCCCTATCTGGTCATGGAATTGGCCACGGGCACTCTGCACGATCTCAGCGGGCAGCTTCGGCATTGGTCACAGCACCGCACGATTTTGTTGCGCATTCTCGACGGCCTCAATCACGCCCACGTGCGAGGGGTGATTCACCGCGATATCAAACCCGAAAATGTACTCCTCGTCCCCGGCCCCGACGGACCGAGCCTAAAATTGGCGGATTTCGGACTCGCTCACGCCTATCGCCAACCGGAAGAGGAAGACGGCGAATCTCAACGCATCGCCGGCACCCCGCGATTTATGGCCCCCGAACAGATCCTGGGCGTGCATCGCGATCAGGGGCCCTGGACAGATCTCTACGCCGTGGGCTGCATGACGTACTGGTTGCTCGGCGGGCGTCCCCCCTACTCCGGTACCAATACGAAGGAGATTCTCACCGGTCATCTCGAGCATTCGCTTCCCCCTCTGGATACGTCCGTCGATGTCCCCGATGGAATCGGCGCCTGGCTCGGGAGATTGATGGCCAAGCTTCCCCAGTATCGCTACCGCTTATGCGCCGATGCTGCCTTCGCATTGGCCTCCCTCGACGGCGGCGATCAGAGCCCTTTGCAGAACACACCGACAACATCGCCGGACGCACAACGCGAAGACGACACAACAGATATCGCCGACGCGGCCACCGAATTATTGGGAACCCAGGGCTTCGTCAAGACCATGGCGCTTCCCGAGATGCAGGGGGCGTTGGACGGCGAAAAAATGTCGGACTTCGACGATACCGAAGGCGACCTACCTCCAATGCCCAAGCGTTGGGAGCGTCCGGACAGCGTGGAACGAAGCCTCGCCACGGATCACCTGCGGGGAGTGGGTCTGGGACTATTTGGCCTTCGCCAACTCCCGCTGGTCGACCGAATCGAGGAGCGCGACCGACTCTGGAGTGCCCTGCGCCGCGTACACCGCACCCATTCGCCCGGTGCCGTCACCTTGACCGGCACCATGGGTGTCGGAAAGACCCGGCTCGCCGAATGGCTGGCCGAGCGGGCCCTGGAAGTCGGCGCCTCACTGGTCGTCCAGACCCGTCACAGCCCAATCGAAGCCCATACCCGGGGGTTGGCGAATTTGGTGGCCCGTCTGCTCCGCTGCCATGATATGACGACGCCCTCGATCGTGGCCCGCATCCGAGATCGCTACAGCGAAATGGGCAATGTGGATGCCCAGGACCTGCGCGACTGTGCAGCCCTCGCCGAGATGGTCGCCCCCATCTGCGATCCCAATTATACCCCTGACGAGTCAGGCGTGGTCTTCTCTTCGCCGCGCGAGCGCTACGCCCTGACCGCGCGATTTTTGAAGCGAATGAACGACGGACGGCCGCTGTTGGTGCTCCTCGACGATGCGCAATGGGGCTACGACTCCCTTCGCTTCGTCAATTACCTGCTCACCGAAGTCGACACTCCCCCTCCGGTGCTGGCGATCATCACGGTGCGCAATGAAGCACTGGACACCCGTCGGCTGGAGCGCGAGATGCTCGATCAATTGGTGGAATTGCCCGAGGTACGCGGTGTCGACGTCGCACCATTGACGGAGCACGACCACCGCCGCCTGGTCCACGCACTGCTCGGACTGGATTCCAATCTGGCCGAAGACGTCGTCGAGCGCACTCGGGGCAATCCCCTCTTCGCCATTCAACTCGTCGGAGACTGGGTGGATCGAAACATCCTGGTCCCCGACCACCAGGGATTTCGGGTCCGGGACGATGCCAGCGTTCGGCTACCGGCCGATATTCAGAATCTGTTGGAGAAGCGACTCGACGAGATCGCCCGTCGGCTCGCCACGGACGACCAGCCCCGATCGTCGATCTGGGCCTCCATGGAGTTGGCCGCCGCTCTGGGCCGGGAAGTGAGTCACCGCGAATGGCACACCGCCTGCCGCGATGCCGGATATCCCCTCCCCTCCCGGCTCGTCGAAGCGTTGAGTCTTGCTCGCTTGGTGGTAGCCGACGCCCATCAATTTACCTTTCTCCACGGCGCGATCCGCGAATGCCTCCAATACCACGGGAGAGACCAAAAACGCTGGAAAAACCACCATCGCCAATGTGCCGAAACACTGGACGCCTTATACCCCTGGGGCACGCCGGGCGTGGCCTCCCGGATCGGTCGTCACTATATCCGCGCCGGGTGCTTCGACGACGCCCTCGCACCCTTGTTGCGCGGCGCCGACGAAGCGCGTGTCGCCAGCGACTTTTCCCAGGCCCACGACCTGATGAATCGCCACCGCGAAGCGATCGGGCACTGCGATCGAGACGACGCCGACCACCGGCTAGCACTCAACGCCGTGCGCCGGGCCCGCACGCTGATAAAGCAAAATCGAATCGGCGAAGCGGCCCAAGTTCTCGACAAATTGGAGGATACAAAACTGCCCGACGCCATCGATGCCGAGCGACTCTTCGCATTGAGCATTTTGGCCCGCGCCCGTGGGGATATGGAAACCGGGCTCCAGGTGGTGAGTCGAAGCATCGACGCATACGCCGCCCTGACCAGCGTCGTTAGTCCGAACTACGATGACCTGCTGGGCCATGTCAGCGCCATCGGTGTTCAGGCCAATTTTTTGTACTTCACCGGCCGCCTCAACGAAGCTCTGGAGACAGCCCGCAATTACCTACGGCTCAGCAAAGAGATCGACGCCCCCAACGAGACCGCCGACGCCCATATGCAAATCGGAAATATCTATATCAACTCCGGGGACTACGACCACCACCAGGCATTCGACGAACTCGAAAAAGCACGCCAGATCTTCGACTCCGTCAACAACCGCTACGCCGTCGCCCAGGCCGAAAATGCACTCGGCGAACTCCACCGAAACTCCGGAGACCACGCCCAGGCCCTCGTCCACTATCAAACCTCACTGGAATTGCTGCGCCGTATCGGCATTCGTCGCCTCGGCACCATGCGCTTCAACATCGCTTTATGCCTTATTGAACGGGGTGATTTCGCGGGCGCCGAAGAGTATTTCCACAAGGTCTACGATGCTATGGTGGACGCTGGCAGCACCGGTTATCTGAGTCTGGTCCACAGCGGCCTTGCCGTCTGCGCCGGTGCCCGCAGAGACTGGAATCAGTGGACCGACCACTTCGACAAGACCGAAGAGATCGTCGAAAGCACTGGCTTTACCCATATTGATATAGCGATTGTCGCAACGGCGGGCCTCGACGTCGCCCAATCGGCCAACGAGCCCGCCCATGCCCGGCGAGCCGCCGCGCTGGCCATCGACCAATACGAACGCCTCGAACAACCCGACGAAGCTCGCAAAATCTCTCGTCGTTTCCACGAGATGATGGATCACGAAGCGACCTAATCTGTGGGACCGTCACTCCAGCGGAAACCCGTTGCTCACCTCATCGGGTAACGAGATCTCCCGTGATGGCCAATCGATGTCGGCGACGTGCCAAAACTGACCGTCCTCCATATATTGATCGCTCATCTCAATCACCAGTTGGCCGTGGATGAAAATCCTCACCGTGGCGTAGCTCGGTCCATAACCGTGGTCCGAAAAATAATTGACGCCCACGCCATAGCGAACACCCTCTTCCGGTTTGAGTAGATTGATATTCTCCGGCCCCCATCCGTTGACCTCATCGATGTCGAGACGGGGATTCATATCCGTGTCCTCCGGCTCGCCCCAATCGGGGTTCGGATTGAGCCAGTGACAGTCGTAGGGCGAGCGATTCCACTGACCATCTTGGTGAAGAAAATGGAGATCCATATCACTTCCCGAGTTGTTGAACCGGCTCGGGTCATTCGGTGTATCCCACACGAGCTGCAGGTGGATCGCGTCCGCCGAGACGGCATTGACCTCCATACGAGCCGGTTCACACGAGCGCTGTCCCAGATCGTCCCAGACCTCCAATTCCACCACATAACGCCCGGATAACTCCAGATACAAGTCGTTGGCCATCCGATCACTTCCATGCCCCAACTCCACCTGCGTATCCGCCGGCCTTTCGATGAGCGACCATTGAAATTCCACCAGCTCTCGGCCCGGCGTCGCCTGGCTCTGCCGCGCATCGAAGGTCACCGTCTCCAATGGCAATCCCTGCAGCGAGCCCGTCGGATCGGCCACGCTTTCCTGCTGCTCCGATGCGCCGACGATCACCGCTTCCGGACAGGGCAGATCGACAATGGCCTCCAATTCAATCTGCAGGACCGGCCGCTGCGAATCGTTGCTCTGGACATTCAAAATTCCGCTGCGGGGCTCACTGTCGAGGGCGGTGAACCCCACTTCAATCATCATCTTCTCACCGGGACGAAGTCGCTTTTCCTCTCCCTCAAAAATATCGGAATCCACCAATTGGAAAGGTCCATCGACCGTAACCCCCTCGACATCCAGGCTTGCTCGTCCGCTATTACTGATCTCCGCCTGCCGAGTTTGGTATTCTCCCACGTCGAGACCCAAAAATCTGAGACTCTCCGGCCCCTCGATCTCTGGTTGACCATCGAATTCATAGGGGTACATATCCCGAGACTCCAAGAACTCGCCCTCCTCGGAGAAGACATCATCGCTGCACCCAACGGCCATTATAGCCAGTGTTATCAAGGCGATGCCCCACCCTGTCCAACCCTGCAAAATTCGCTCGACCATCTCATTTCTCCTCATAATTTCTCGAATCACCGTGGATATATTAAGAATACCTACGAAATTCAGAGCAATTTTCGGGCCACCTTCTTTTTCTCGACGTATCACCCTTCGATCGGTACACCTGTACACCATCTTACTCCCATCACTGGAGTAACGCATGCCGCATTGTGATTCGCAGTCTTCTAAAATCCGCCGGTTTTGCATTTGCCCGGTCTATGGCGCTATGTTGTGGCTCATCGTCACGCTGGTGATGGGGTGTTCTGCCGTACAGCCGATCTCGGAACCCGGTGATGCATCGTATCTGGAATTCGATATTCAACCGGAGACGGCGGAGATCTACATCGATGGCGACTACTCGGGTACCGTCGATGGATGGCGTGAACAGGTCGTACCCATCGAACCGGGCCATCGCCGAGTTGAATTGCACGCCGAGGGATATATCTCGCAGCGCTTCGACGTCGAGGTCGACCACGGACGGTGGATGACTCTCAGGGTACGCATGGAACCGGTCATCGAAGGCCCCCAACCCGAAGCGCCGGAAAACGGCGAAGACGACGACGCTACCATCCAGACACCATCGCACCCAACGGCACCCGAACCCGATCCTCGATAGCCATCATGTCACCTCCCTCCACATTGGACGAAATCCTTCAGGCGCTTCCCTCGATGACGCGTGTACTCGGCGACGAAAAAGCCGACATGGCATTATTGCGCTCCGATGGAACCTGGCATCTCGAAAAGGAGGGTGCCGTGCGCCTTCAGACCACGCCTCTACCGGCGAAGACATCGACGCGACTCGTGGAATTGGTCTCCCGGCACGGACCACAATGCGTGCTCGACCACTGGTGGGTCCGCTCCCTGAGCAGCAATCCCCCGTCGACAATCGTCTTCGAGCGACGCCCCGGCGCTGCGCTCTCCGGACTCTCGCGCCACACCGTCGAATTGCTGCGCTCACGCATCGAACCGGGGGCCAACGGCCTTGTATTTGGTGAATCGCAGGACGCACGAGCTGGCATTTTGCTCAGCCTGACCCGTTTTCTGCCCGCCGACTTAATCGTATACGTGGGGCCGGTGCCCCCACTGCCCGCCGATGGTGTCTCATTATTGCACGTCGCTCCGCCACGGGACGACCGGGACCGACGTGAATTGGCAATGCTCTTCGAGCGCGCGTCGGCAGTGCTCTTCGACGGCTCCATCCGTCGCTCGGATATCCGAATTTTATTTCCCAACACCAGCGTCACCAACCGCTGGCTCGCCGTCGACTCCTCGAACCCCGACGAGTGGGCCTCCTCCTTCGTACTCCCACCGTCACTGAAAGCACCGGTCACCACTCGCATCGGCGTGCGCACCGCACCTACACAACCGATCCGACTGACCCATCTTTCGGTTCGGCACGACGGCAAGTGGCACGTGTTATTGGAACAGGACGACTTCGACGACGACTCGGTCTCCCAAGAGGAGACGACCACCGAGGGTACCCCTGTGCGCCTGTCGGCCCAGATCACAGCCCCCATCGACCACCGGTCGGGGAGCGACAAATCTCATCCCCCATCGCGCCGAAAACGACCTTCTTCCCGTCCGTCTCCCTCGGCGTCAATGACCCCGGACGAGGCGGAATTCAACGTGAAATCCCTTCTGCGCGACAACGAAGACGACACCGCCGATCCCGCACGAGAAAGCGGTCTTATCAACGTCCCCGGCTTTGTTAGTGGCTCCCCCCGGCGAAGAACTGATCATGATGCACAAGAGACCGCCGAAGAACTTCCCG
>SKPJ01000434.1 GCA_007119595.1 Myxococcales bacterium | reverse complement strand
GAACCCTTGACCAATTCGATACGCTCGACGCGCTCAATGGCCGGCGAATAGTACAGCTCCGGCTCACCGTAGGGCGCCATTGAGATGGGAACGCCGTCCTCCATCACCAGCAGATTGCGTCCCCGAGAGGGATCGAGACCGCGAATGCCGATATTGGGCCGAAGCCCCACCCCCTCCTCATCGCGCACATGGACCCCGGGAATCGTTCGCAGAACCTCATTGCCGCTCATGGGAGCACGGCTGCGCAGCTCCTCATCACTGACCGTTGTCGCCGAGCCCGGTACGCTGTCGAGATCGTCGGGTCTTTGGCCGATCACTTCCACGGGGCCGAGCTCCCGTCCCGGTGGTTGCTCGTAGACCCGCGGATCGTCCTCCTCGTCCAGCTTGATGACCACTGCCTCATCCGCGTCTTCTGCCTCGATGACGATCGCATCGTCGCTTTCTTCAGCCCCCACAGACGGGGCGACTGTTACAGTGAGCCCAACCACGATGACAAAAAGTGAAGAAGACCAGATACGACTCATTTTTCGCCTCTTGATTAATTCGCGCCCAATGACTTCACAGCCGAAATAACCCAATTGAAAACGATTGTCAATTTCGTTGAAAACGATTTTCAGTTTCATATTTTTGGTGTAATCCCAGGCACGGGATCGCAATTACGGCCTTTGCCAGATCTGGGCAGAAACAGGTATATTTTCCGCAACTCGCTGCGCGCTTCGACCACAATTATTTTGGAAGAGGGCCTCCCAATGAACCGCATCGCAATACGCCGCGAATATCGAACTCGCTGGAAACGATGCACCCCACTGGTCCCCGAGGACGTCGTCAATCTGGTGGTGGCGGGAATTCCAATCACCGTTCAACGCTCTACAGAGAGGGCGCAGGCCGACGAGGCCTATGAAACAGCGGGAGCGTCGGTCAGCGATACCCTCGACGACGCCGATCTGATCTTGGGGATCCGCGAGCTTCCGGCGACTGAGATCAATCAGAGGGCAACGTGGATGATGTTTTCCCACACATCAAAAGGACAGGCGCAGAATATGGCGATGCTGCGCAGGTTGATGGAGACGAAGAGCAGCCTGTTGGACTACGAATTGATCTCCAACGACGAGGGAGAACACCTGGTGATGTTCGGACATCACGGTGAAGATATCTCATCTGCCGATCTCTATTCCGAGGAGGAGAGCTTGGAGCTGTCACGGCATTTGAGCAATGACCTTCATCCCTTCATCCCCTCATTGGCGAGCGCTAATTTGGACGCTTCGACAGTCGCTGAAAGTGGTCTTCCGGACCTGTTGCAGCGAGCATGTATCCTCTGGCGTGGTCGTCTGACCCAGGACTACAAAGAACTGGCTACCCCCCTCCACGAGTACGGACGTATCGAATGAACTCGCAAGATCTCGTAGAACTCTCTCGTGCCCAAACCGTGGCCGACAAATTGATCGAAGAATGGAGGCTGGAAGACGCACTTCATCCCTATCGGTCGCATCAATGGGCATCGGAGCATGAGGAGCTACCGGTTTTGCATCTCGAGGATCTGACTGGAATCCCCTTTCTGGATGGGGTTTCGGGAGTTCAGGAATATCAGCACCGGGCCCGGGTGCGCGCCGGCAACGGCGACGTTTTTGCAGCCAGCACCCGACCGGCGAAAGGGTACGAGAGCTACTGCCGAGAGACTCTGCAGTTGGGCAGCCCGGAGTTTGTGCAGGCCGCCGACGACAATCCGATGGCCGTGGCCCGCTCCTGTTTCGATCCGTCGATTTTGGAACGGCTCATCGAGCGGATCGATGAGCGCGGTGGCATGGTGATCCACCCCTATATGGCCATCGAATCGGTCTGGAGGTTGGCGCGACAACTGCATGAGCGAAGCAACTCCCCGGTCTCTGTGCTCGGCCCGCCGCCGCCGGTATTGTGGGTAGCAAACGATAAAGCTCGCTTTTCACAATTGGTCGAGGAGCTACTGGGCACCGAATGGATCGTCGAGACCCGCCAGTCCTCGGATCCACAGCAATTGGCAAACGCTCTGGGAGATCTCGCCAAGCAATGCGAACAGGTGGGAATGAAACGGACCCGCTGCGCCTCGGCGATGGGAAATATCGTCTTCGACGCCGCCGAATTGCGCGATGCCTCGTCCAGCGAACTTCTGGAGATCGTCGACGAATTTTTGACCCGCACCCGATGGTGCGAGGACGAAGAAGTGCTGGTCGTCGAATGGCGCGATACCGATCTGTCGCCATCGACCCAATTGTGGGTTCCGCCCACCGACGAGGGTCCTCCCATCTTGGACGGAGTCTACGAACAACTTCTGGACGGACCGGAAAAGGTCTTTCTCGGCAGCTCTCCGTCCACCCTCCCCGAGCCGGTCAATCAAGCACTCCTGGACGCATCGAAGCAGGTCTGCGCCGCACTACAACAGATGGGGTACGTCGGGCGTTGCTCCTTTGACTTTATCATCACCGGCGATCCCGACGGTGATTTTCACGCCCAATTCACCGAATGCAACGGCCGCTGGGGTGGCACATCGACGCCGATGCACCTCGTCGATCGGCTAATACCCCACAACGGAAGTCGCCCTTCGTATGTGGCGACCGATTATTTTTTGCCCAAATCCCACCAGGGGATGGCGTTCTCCGACCTGATAAGCGCCCTCG
>SKPJ01000217.1 GCA_007119595.1 Myxococcales bacterium | reverse complement strand
GTGCCTTGAATAGCATATTCCACGACTTGTCGATGCCGATGATGAGTGAACCGTGGTGATCGGCGACCAGTGGGGCCAGTGCGACACCGGTCCCGATGGGAGCGGCGACGTAAACTCCTCCCCGGGCGCGACCAAGGGCGCGATTTTCATGATCCACATAACGCAGGGGGCTGCAGCGCCAGATAGCGACACTCATGACGGGTGCGACGAAGTCATAGATCCCGGCGATGACGTTTTCCAGGGTTTCGGTTCGATAATCGCCTGGATTCGGTGTTTCGTCGGGAGCCACTAGATCGGGAATTCCATCAATGATTGGGTAGTGGGTATCGCAGTCGACACATACCAGATCGGGGCGACGTCGACTCCCGAGCGTAAGCTCAGGCCCAAAACAGCTCGGGCAGCGCAATTTTTCGAGAACTTCGGGTCGAATCATGACCACTCCGGGGTCAATCGAAGGAGAGAGGAGTTTCAGTCAAAGGTCTTCCCATCGAGGCATAACACAGGACGGGCCGGGAAGTCAGCGACTTACTGGAAAACAATCCCGACAGCGCGAAAAAGCGTTTAACAATGGTCAGGGCGGTGCGACGAACTCAATTGTCGGCGAAGTGATCGGCTGCGGATGGAATCGACCTCGCTCCATATTGCACAGACTTGGGGGGCGAGGTCGCCGGCGGTACGCAGGTGTGTCTGGAGGGCCCGGTGATTGGTGCGCCGCTGGTGTCGATGCCACACACCGGAGAGATAGTGAAAGCGCCAGGTGGTGGCTGAGGTGTCGTTACCGCGTTGCAATAAGGGTTCGATGCGTCGATGACCGCTACTGCGGCGGGTGCTCTCGATGGCGATTTCTTCACTCAACAGGTGTATGAGTTCGGCCTCGGAGCCGAAGTCATTGCGAGCGGAGTCAGCGAGCGCGATATTCTCGACGGCGTCGGCCATGCGTCCCTGCTGGCGCCGCAGATTGGCAAAAAGTGACCATGCGCGCGGTCCATGCTCGCCATCTCGCAGAACGCGGCGAACCGATTTCTCCAATTCCCCGTCGGGATCAATATCACCGGAGGGAGAATCTGTTCCGTATTCATGGGCCAAGAGTTGAGCTTCCACCTCGCCGAGAAGTATAGCGGTTTGGTGCAGGGGGCTGGATTCAGCGGCACGCTGAAAGTTGCGATATGCGCGGTTGAATCGTCCGCGGTGGAGCAGATAGGTGCCCTCGGCGGCCAGGAAGTCGGCCTCTTGTCGTACGCGGCTGGACATGGCGTCGAGTTCGGCGGCTGCAGAGTCCAAATCACCGTCGTTGATGGATAGATAAATACCCCACAACCGGGTCGTCGTCTCGGGGCCCGACTCCTCAATATTGGTTTCCAATAGGTCTCGGGCCTTCTCGGAATCACCTTCATAGAGATACCAACGAATCGCTGCGGCGGTGCTGGGGCGTGCCGCCACGTCTTTTGTTGCGACTGTCTCACACTGTCGACGGGCAGCTTCGTCGTCGCGTTGGTCGAGTGCGACAAGACAAGCCATGCGCCGCGTTTCGGGGGTGTTGCCGCCATCTTCGGGGAGGGCTTTAGTGGCTGCATCGAGCCGTTGATCCCGTTCGTCGTTATTGGTCGCCAATCCGCTCACCCTGCGATGGGTGTCTGCGACGAGAGAGGCATACAGCGGCGAAAGCTCGGCATCGCTGACCGAATCAACGGCCTCCATGGCTGACGCTGTATCGCCATATTTGGCCTGTAACCAGGCGTTGAGGACAGCGCCGGTTACCGGGTCTTGTTCGGCAACTGCGTCAAAGTGTTCGCCACCAGCATCGGGTTCGCCAGCGAGCACCTTGGCGATGCCGAGCGTTGCCTCGGCCTCGACGTTATTCGCGGCGTGTCGTTCAAGCCTCGCGACAGCCCGTTCGATATCACCGATCACCAGGTGAACGCGGCCGAGAGCGATGTCAAAGTAGGGGTGACGGGGTTCGGTGCTCGGGGTTCGCGAGAGATGACGGCGAGCCTCGAGCAATTCTCCCTGTTCCAGCATCCGGTCGATCAAAGGTTGTACGGCCGCGGGGTGAAGTGGTAGGCGCCCGGCAGCGTCTTCCAGACGCTGACGCCGCGCCGTTTCGTCACCTCGACGCGCTTGTAATCCTGCCTCCAGCAGATAGGCCTGAGCCTGTTCCAGGGGAGATACGTGGGGATGGTTTGGGCTGCCGAGTTCGCGGACCAATTCCTCAATGGCTGTCTCGTCCTCGCTCAGTTTGGCCCGTTTTAGGCGGGCGCCGATGTGGAGTACCTCGCCTTCTCCGGTGAGGCGTTGCAGGTGCTCCATGGCGCGGTCATCATCGCCGAAGCGGTGCTGAAGTCGGGCGTGAAGGTAGGTCTCGGCGGGTGTCGAGGCGGGGAAATGGCCCACGAAGGCTGCGATCTGTGCGTCTGATCCGCCGGCCGCGAGGGCATCCCCGAAGGCGAGCCGGGCGAAGGGATCGATGGGACCCGAAGTAAGACTCGTTTCGGCAATGGTGATCGCTGCCTCGGTGTCGCCGACTGCAAGTTGGCGGTAGATGGAGGCCGCTGTCAGAAGTTGGGAATGGCCCGTCTCGGGCAGTTCGTCGAGAAATGCTCCCGGTCTACTAAAGCGGTACTCCAGCCGAGATTGAATATAGATCTCGAGATCATGGACCGTTGCAGTTTTCTCCGCTGTACTCAGCCACGGCAGGTGATCCACCAACGAGGCGACGGTGTCGTCACCGACATCCCACGGGATGACGCGGTGTTCGGACAGTGCCCGCGTATCGCGGAGGGCTGCCAGATGGCTGGAGTATAAATCGGCCTCAATGGAGCGTTCGATCCGCTCCAATTGACGATCAAGATGGGAATGAGCCAACGCGGAGTAGACGACGGCGACGCCTGCGATCAGGACGAGCGTTGCCGTGATGACGGCAATCAACATGGCCCGCGCCGGGGAACGGGAGGCCTTCTCGAGCTGATGGCTTGCTTCAGCCGATATTCGCTGCGTGAATCGGCGCACGAATTGGCCGGAGGCAGCATTGGACGACGGCTGGTTCATCTCACCGGTATGTACGTTGGGTCTCGGCGGAAGAGGAGCGCTGTGTATACGCTGATTGCGTACAGGTTTTGAGCCCCCTTCCGTGTCGGGAGAAGGTCGTTTGGCTCGGCGTTCACCGGTGGCCGGGTTGTGTGATTGGCGGGAGGTCGCGCCGGGTGCTGGTTCGCGACTTCGCTGGTCGTTGTGTGATTGGCGGGAGGGCGCGCCGGGTGCTGGTTCGCGAGTGCGCTCGCCGGGTCTGTTGCGGCGTTTTGCTACTTTTGTGCGCTCCGATTCGGCCGTACTAGAATGTACGGCGTCGGGAGCCGTTGGGCGCTGCATTACGGAAGAGGGGGGACGGGAGCGCTCTTGCGTAGACGGGGCCGAATCGTGGCGGCGGGGGGCGTTGGCGTCCGATTGATCACCATAGAAGATGACGTTGGTCTTCTCATCGTCGTCGAAGTTTTCAGCAGGCATCGAATCGCGTGGAATGAGGTGTGTAGCCTCGCGGTCGATCGGCTGGTAGGCGCCGGATTGGACCAGTGGATCGGTGGTCTCGTCCGGGGCGCTCTCGAGGAGGGGATCCGTGGTTTCGCCGGAGGTGGAATCTACGAACGGATCGGTCGGTTCATCGTCGGACATGAACTCAAAAAAAATGGAGAGATTGGTCGGGGCGGACTCTGACGGGGAAAAACATATCACAGTGGAGCGCAAAGGCAGAGTGTGGTGCTTCCAGGTTCTGTTTCATTTTGGCGCGTTGAAGCAAGAGTACCGAAGAGATCGGGGTGAGCACCGTATTCGCAATGGACGGCAAAAAATTGCGAATGTCCTTCGGTGAGATAGGCTGGATTTTGATGACAAAGGAAGTGTGGAAGTTGATTGTCGATGGAGTCACACGATGAAAAAACGTAAGTGGTGGATGTTGATTCTCGTCACGAGCTTATTGGCAGGGCTCGGTTGCGGTCAGGAGTTGGAACCCTTTGGGCCGGGAAGCATGGATTTGACCTGGAAGGTTGCACCACTGGGATGTGACGCCGGGGAGGTGGAAAGCGTCGAAATTCGGCTGGAAAACGATCGAAATGTCCACGTCGAACAGGTCGATTGTCAGGCCCGGGGAGTACGCATTGAGGAGATCGCCCCCGGGCGCTACGACTTGACCATCGAGGGAGCATCGGCGAGTGGAACGCCGACGTTCGATGCAAGGCTGGATTCAGTATTCATTCGCCCTGACAGCCCGGTTTTTGTCGGGCCCGTCGAGCTGGAGGCCATTCCCGCGGAGGTTCAAATCTATTGGCGACCAGACGACTGGGAGATTTGCGAAGTAGAGGGGCTGGAGGAGGTAGAAGTAGCGGTCTTCGACGGTGCTTATCACAGGGTTCATCTATCGATGTGGAATTGTCGAGCCGGGATCGCCAATGTGGCGGGATTGCCGGCTGGCCAATATTACTTTCGGGTGCGCACCGAGAATCAAGAGTCGAAGTTTGAAGGTGTTCGTGCTCTAGATGTAGGGTGGGGTCAACAGGCGGAGCTCGATATCGATCTCATCCAGGTTGACGCAGGGGCGAGACGATGATTTGGCCCCGACGGGCGAAAGACTGTGTTTCGCTGTCAATATCAACGGCGCCAAGTGCTGACAGCGAAGGCAATGGGAGTTTGGAATGGATAGGTTAGCAAGACAAACGACGCCGGTGCGATGGCTGGCATTATTGGTCGTGGTTTTTGTCGGACTGCCCGGTGTGGCGGCGGCCGATGAGGATGCCGATATCGTGCTGTTGTTGACCCAGGTTGTGGAAGGCGAAGACGACCAGGAGATTCGTTTTTGGTGGAGTGAGGCGGACAAACCGCGGTGGACGGAGTCCGACGAGGTGGTATTTGCTTCCCTTCGTGAACTGGGCGTACAACCGGCGATGCCCGATGCCATCAATATCAGTCGCATCTATCGACGCCCGGGGTTGTCGACGGACAATGCAGCGCAACTGGGCCGATTACTCAACAGTGAGCGGGTCCTTGTCGGCGAGGTTCAGTACCGCTCGTTGCCTCCGGTGGCGCCGCTCGGCATGGCCGGGGTGCAGGCCCGGGCCGTCGTTGAACTGGTTCCCGCCGGGGACGCGGAGGGTATCTCCTTGGAGCGCTTTACTGTGCAGCGAACAGTCTTTGGCGATGATGTTGAGGACCTGATGGCACGGGCACAACAGATGACTGGACGGGCCCTGGGCGAAGTCATCGGACAGAGCTTGCAGCGCGTCAGCGGTGATGTGGGGAGTCAGTCGGGCAATAGATTGTTGGCCCTACGCAACCTGGAGCGCGCCGAGAATTTGGAGAAGATCCGGGATCGACTTGTGGAGATCGAGGAAGTCGACCGCGTCGTCGAGCGGTGGGCCAGTGAGGGTGTGATCGCGCTCGAGGTGGCGATGCACGGTGAGGCCGCAAGCAACAGCGGCATGTTGGATTATGTCTTCCGGGCGCTCGAAAACCACGAATTCGAGGATTTTCATTTAATCCGCAATGAGCCTTCATCGCTGCACAATGTCACGGAATTTTGGTTAGAGCCCCGGCGGAGCCAGTTTTGAAAAAAGCGAAGACGGGGGCACTGAAATGTTAAATGATATAGATGTCGAATGATGTAGGTGACGGAATGCGGGACGACGGTGATCTCGAACAGGAAGAATTGGGGGTCGGAGAGCAGTGGGAGCGCTACGGTCGTTATCCCTATTTGTTGGCCAAGTTGGTATTTGTTGGCCTACTTCTGGCAGCGGTGCTGTGGGTTCTCGACCAATTCAGCGCCGTCGTATTCCCATTGTCGATGAGCATTTTATTGGCCTACGTTCTCAATCCGACGGTGGGCAAATTAGAGAGAAAGGGAATTCCCCGCACGGGGGGGATCGTGGTGTTGCTTTTGGCCGTGATCGTCTTTGTGGTGGTGTTTGTCTCCTTTTTGTATCCCACGATGGCGTCTCAAGTCGAAAAAATCTCCGAACGAGCACCACAGGCCTGGGAAGTATTGGAGACGAGAACATTTCCGTGGATGGCTGAAACTTTGGACCTGGAGATCCCACGGACCTGGACGGAGATCATGGAGACCTATGGCGAGGAGATTCGCGATGCGGTCCCCGTGGTCGCCGACCAGATCGCAGATTGGACCGCCGAGGCAATCACACGAACCCGTGTGGTCCTGGTCAGTCTCTTCAACCTGATAATGATTCCGATTTTCACCTTCTATTTTCTACGGGATTTTGAGCGGGGCAAAAGAAGGCTCAATGAGTATATTCCCCTGGCCCGGCGGGAAGCGATCAAAGATCGGCTTCGCCGAATGGATCTTGCCGTTGGTCAGTGGTTTCGGGGCCAGATTCAGGTCTCATTGATCTTGGCTGGGCTCTACGCAATCGGGCTGGGGTTTGTGTATTGGGCGACTGGTCACGATGCCCAATCGGGGGTGGTCATTGGGTTGTTGACCGGGTTTTTGAACGTCGTTCCCTACCTGGGATTTGCCGTGGGATCGCTGTTGGCATTTATGGTGGTGCTCATCGATTGGACGGGATGGTGGGCGTTGATCGGTGTGGCGACGGCGTTTGCCATTATCCAGACCGCGGAGAGCTATTATATCACGCCCCGAGTATTGGGAGACAAAGTGGGCATGAAGCCGGTGACCGTGATTATCGTGTTATTGGTCGGAGGCCACGCGGCGGGGTTGCTCGGAGTCCTGCTGGCGATACCCGTAGCGGGGGCGGTCAAGGTTTTGCTGCCCGATGTGGTGAAGTGGTATCAAGGAAGCTCCCTGTATACTGGAAGGCCGGTCAAGCCAGCTCAGGTGGGAGCACTGGTACCACTTGATGGAGAAGCTGTGGTCGAAAGCGAGGGCCCCACTGTTTCCACTCAAAAGGGTGCGCGTGCCCCCGGCGTGGACTCCATCGAGGAGCCTCGAAAACAGGAGCCGGAGGACCGCGAAGAGCCGGAGGACCGCAAGGAGAGTAGACCAGATGAGGATGAAGAGACGGCGGCGGAGCCACGAGATGACGAAGGGGAGACGGCTGGGTCACCGGACGCTCAACAGGCGAAAGCAACGGACGTAGAGGAGAACGCAGAGTCCGACACAGACGAAGAGTCGCTCCCGCCACAGTCCACGAAAGACGACGGGCAGGACAAAGAGGATCAGTGAGGTTGACACTGGGGCGCCCCCTTGAAACGATTGCTCCTTGGAGTGGGAATGCCATCTGCCGCTAAGACGCCTCACCATGGGAATCCCTGATGAATCAAGACAAGTGGACGGGCGCTGAACAGGCCCTTCTAGATGTACTTCAAGAGCTGTTTGAGGATCGCTTTTCAGGCTTGAGTAAAGATGCCGTAGAGGCGATTTTTGCACAGGTCTTACAGTCGTTGCCCGACGGGGAGCAAACGGAAGGTCAAAAGGAGGGGCTGTACAAGCAAGATTCATCATCGAGTGGGTGGACCGGTCGAATCAGCAGTGGGGCGATGCAACCATTTTTTGCCGATGCGGCGTTGGGTGAAGAGACATCAGCGGCGATTCAGGGGTCGGTGGAGGTCACCGCCGACACGCCGGAGCAGGTCGAGGATTTACTCCGACAGGTCATGGAGGTCGGTGCCATCGTGGTCACCCTGGAGTCGCAACCGGAATTGAACGCACTGGTGCAATTGACACTAAAATTTCCCCAGGCACACCTGACGGTAAATACGGACGGCCGGGTAGTTCACGAATCCGAGCGGGGTACGGCGATTGAGGTCTCGGGGTTGAACCGCGAAGACCGAGTGGCCCTTCAGGCCATCCGAGAAGATGCCCAGAAACGGCGAGCCGAAAATCGGGAGCCATCCGATGATGCGCGGGCAATGCGTACACCGGAGGTGGATACCACGCAGTCGGAAGGCAATCTTGGGATGTCGGTTCATGACTCAGTATTGGAGCCCGGGGCCGTGCCGGCGGTGCAGGAAGATCACGACCCGATGCGTTCCTTTGCACCGCTTCGCTCCCGACGAGCCAAGGGGCGTCGCAGGATGGTGACCACAGCTCGACGCCGAGTCGATCTGCCCGATCCGGACATGCATGTGGCCACCTCGTCACGGCGAGTGGAGAGAAAGCAGGGCGAGTCGAGCCGGGAGTTTTACGGTCCAGCCCCCCATTGGCGTAGGCCTTCCGGTGATGCCGATCGAATCGAGGAATTGGCCTCGGAGCGTGTGTTCGACATCTTGTTGCAGCTTTCCGAAAATGGTTTTACCGGCTTGTTGATGCACGAGGTGGATGGCGAGGAAAGCGAGCAACTCGTCTTCGACGGGGGGTATGTCGTGGAGCGAGCCACCAATCCACGGGTCGCCGAGCAGGAGCTGGGACCGATGCTGCTGGCCGCCGACCGAATCACCAAACGCCAGTTGGCGATGGCGGCAGCACACGCCGACGAGACGGAGTTGACAGTGGCTCGTAGTCTGATGGAACTCGGGGTCTTAAATCCCGAAGAATTGCGCCATGCCATCGCCGGGCGGCTGACCTTCGTGTTGGAGGAGTTTTGTAACCATACGCAGGGTCAGGTGCATATTTATAATGCCCATGCCCTGGAGGCCGGGTTTTTGCCTCAGCCGCCGCTGCGCGTACATTCGGCGGTGGAGCGAGTGATATATAATCGGTTGTTCAGGAGGCTTTCGCAGACCTCGAATGAGCAGCGCGAAGAGAAAATGGAGGGTTTTCTCGACACCTATCCCGAGATCATCGAACACGAGCGAGATCGGTTGGAGCGGGCGGTGACCAGCGAGGAACAACGGCGACTTCTGGAGCGCGTTATCACCGGGCGAAAGCGAATGCGGGAGGTGATGACCGAGAGCGCGTTGGCCCCGTCGGAGACATTCGCCGTGCTCTTTTCGCTCCACCGAATGGGCCTGATTCGCTTCGATCGCTCCCTGCACGATACGGTGGTCCGCGAGCGATTGCGGGAGAATATTACGGTCAAGTATTTGAGCGTTCACAAGGCGAGTTATTTTGAAGTGCTCAATGTGCATTGGTCGAGTTATTCGGAGGCCATCGAGCAGGCCTATCAAAATCTGAGCGAACAATTTGATCCGGAGAAGATGCCCGAGGATCTGGATGACGACGTCGTCCAGAAGGTCGAGGAGATCAATGAACGGGTGACCGCGGCCTATGCAGCCCTGGCGAAGCGAAAGACACGCCATGCCTACCGAACGCGGATTATGCCGGAGTATAAGCTGGAACATGCGATCCCCTTGTTTTTGAAGCAATCGGAGCTCGCCGAGCGACGCCAGCAATGGTCGGATGCCCGGGATGCCATTCGGAGAATCCTCGATATCGATCCCGACCACCAAAGAGCCAAACAAAAGCTGGAGCGATACGACGAGATTATCGAGGGCGATCGGTCGCCCGATCCAGCGGATACGATTCAATAACCACGCGACGTCGATTGCGGCTATCCCGCCGTCGGTGATTTCGCCGCCGAACCAAGAGAGGAGGGAGTATGGAACGACTGGAGCGGATGAGAGAGCTCGTATTTGAAAATGACTCGAAGATCCTGTTCTGGGTCTTCGACGGGATCGGTGGGTTGCCCCATCCGGAGACGGGGAAGACGGAGTTGGAGACAGCGAAGACCCCCGGGTTGGACGCCTTCGCGCGGCGTTCGAGTTGCGGAGGGCTGGTGCCCTTTGGACGGGGCGTGACGCCAGGGAGCGGACCGGGCCATCTGGCACTCTTCGGCTATCCCCTGCAATCCTACGACCTTCCGCGCGGGGTGCTGGAGGTCCTGGGCGCCGATGGGGCCTATCTGGACGGCGAGTGGGTCGGGCAGATCGATCCGGGCCCCCGGGATCTGGCAATGCGTGGAAATTTTGCCTCTCTCGACACGAAAAACGGTCAGGTCGTGGTCTCCGATCGAAGGGCCAATCGGATCGCCACCGAGGAGAGCCGCAGGGTGTGTCAATTGCTCAGCCGGGGGTTGGAACTCGAACACCATGATATCTATGTATTTCCGGGTAAAGAACACCGGTTTGCGCTGTTGGTGCGCGGTGCGGGACTGGCTGGCGGATTGAGCGATTCGGACCCACAAAAGTCGGGAATCCCACCAAATAAGGTGCAGGCACAGCAGCCGGAAGCCGAAGCATCGGCAAAGATCGTCAACGATGTGATCGCTCAAGCTTCGCAGTTGCTCAAAGAGGAGCGGGAGGCCAATACGGTATTGTTGCGAG
>SKPJ01000004.1 GCA_007119595.1 Myxococcales bacterium | reverse complement strand
GGCCTTTTTGACGTTCGGCCCGAGCCCAGCCGCTTCGGCCAACACCTCGGCATCCTCCTCGAATACAATATGCTCGACCGTAGTATAGCCGGAATCAAAGAGATTAACGGCCACTTTAGCACCTACACCGCGAATCTCCTCCAACTCCTTGCGCGCATAATCTTCTTCGGTCATCGCCTCTGGAGAACCCGGATCGGGTCGGGCCAGAATATCTTCGGCTGCGGCGATGATATTGTCGGCCGACGCTGCATCGAGACCGGGGATCTGGGCCAACTCTTCGGGCGCAGCCATCGCCATATGTTCCAGCTTGTTGTAGCCCAGCGTAAATAGGGTATCCACCATATCCTCGGTGATTCCCTCGAATTCCAGAAGGGATTTTCGCGACTCCGCCATCATATTCTTGAGGCGTGTCTCGGAGATAATATCGAGATTCCAGCCGGTCAACTGAGCGGCGAGGCGCACATTCTGTCCCCCTCGCCCGATGGCCAAACTCAACTGATCATCGGGGACGATCAACTCCATGGTCATATTGGACTCGTCGATGAGCACCTTATTGACCTCAGCGGGACTGATGGCATTGCACACAAACCGGGCGGTGTCTTCGACGTAGGGCACAATATCGATCTTTTCGCCGCGCAATTCCTGCACCACGGCCTGCACTCGAGAGCCCCGCATTCCCACGCAAGCTCCCACTGGATCGACATCACTATCCCGGCTGTAGACGGCGACCTTGCTGCGCACACCGGGCTCTCGGGCCACGGCAACGATGCGCACCGCCCCTTCGTGTATCTCGGGCACTTCCTGTTCAAACAACTTGATCAAGAGCATGGGATCGGCGCGCGTCAAGACAACCTGCGGATCTCGACTGGAGCGCTTGACCTCTTTGATCATCGCCTGGAGCCGATCGCCGGGGCGATAACTCTCGCGCGGGGTTTGCTCGCTTCGGGGCAAGATGGCGTCCGTCCGCCCCAGATCGACGATAATATTGCCCTTTTCGAAACGGCGCACCCGACCGATGACCATATCCCCGACGGTGTCTTTGTACTCGTCGTAGATGATGTCCCGCTCGGCTTCGCGCACCCTTTGGATGATGACCTGTTTGGCCGTCTGGGCGGCGATGCGTCCGAAGGTCTTGTTATAGGAATCGAGCTTGGTCAATTTTCCGTAGCGCTCGTCCTGGGCCTTGGCCTTGTCCTGATCTTCTTCTCGATAAAAGATCTGAAAGAGCAACTCCTCACCGGGGAATGCCTCAAAACCGGCCTGCTCCACCTCCTCGGCGGAGACCTCCCGATAGGGGTTTTCCACCTCGTCGGTCACGGTGATGATCTGAAAAAGCTCGACCTCTCCGGACTCCTCATTGAATTCGGCCTCGATCTCGCGTTGTGCGCCATAGGTTCGGCGCGCGGCCGTCAAAATGGCGGCCTCCAACGTTTCGATCAAAATGGGCCGTTCAATTCCCTTGGTCCTTCCCACCTCATCGATGACACTGTTGAGATTCATTGCTCTCCACTCTTTTTTGAAAAGTCGAACTTCAATTTCGCCCGCGCTACGCTCTCCCAGTCGATGTCGAATTCCTCGTCTTCGAATTCGATCGACAGAATGCCGTTTTCGTGGGCCGTGAGCCGACCAACTATCTTATTTTTTCCCGCAATGGGTTCGCGTACTACCAATTCGATGTCGTGACCGACCACCCGATCGAGATGCTGCGGTTTCTTCAACGGGCGCTCGATACCGGGGCTCGATACTTCGAGGACGTAGGTCTCGGGGACCCGCTCATCGGCATCGAGGATCGCCTCTATATAGCGGCTTACCTCAGCGCACTCCGATACGTTGATGCCCTGACCGGGCTCCGCATCGCCACGATCGAGAAAGACCCGGACGATCCAGCGTCCATGGACGGTGGTCTCCACGTCCCACAACTGATGATCGTGCACCCCGGCGGCTTCCTGAGCCCACTGCTCAAGCTCCTGCCGCATCTCGGCGGTCAGGGGCTTGGAGGGTTGCGACGAGTTTTCTTTTCGTCGCCGTCTTTTGCGTTTTCGACCCACGGGTCCTCGTTTCGTGCAACTCAATTTTTTGTCGCTTTCAACCAACAAAAAAAGCGGGCTTTCCAGGGCCCACTTTCGCTTCAACTCGCGAAATGTAGCGAAACGCCAGCATCGAACACGGCGTCGCCCGAGCCATCTCGTCGACTACCCGAGACGACCGTCTTGGCTTCTTCAGTGGTATCAACTGACAGGTCAGTTCATTTCTTCCACTAAATCGACCTTCAACGCCAGCAACTACTAATCAACCGATCTCCGGCTGTCAAGCTGCTCGCTGAGACACCGATTGCCGGATCTTGACAGTGGCGGCGCCGATCTTACCCTGCCCCTCTTGCTGTGGGTGCTCACCGACGCGAGAATCAATGCGATCAGCTTCTCCTGTTGAGGGATCTAAAATGCGAGCGGCCCTTGTCCAACTGACGTCGACCCGCGACATCGATGACAACCTGAAACGGTGTAGCGAGCTCGCTGCACAGGCGATGGAGACCGACGCCGATTGGCTGCTCTTTCCGGAAAACGCTCCCTTTCTGGGTCGCGACATCGAAAAACTCTCCGTTGCAGAATCGCTGGACGGGGAAATGGTGAATCACTTTCGCCGTATGGCCCGAGAACTCGGCGTGTGGATTACCCTGGGCAGTTTTCCGGAAATTTCTCCCGATCCGCAGCGAACCTACAACACGCAGGTTCACCTCGATCCCACAGGCGCCATCGTCGATGTGTATCGCAAAATCCACCTCTTTGACGTCTCCATCGATGACACCGTCGACTTTTGCGAGTCCGACAGCGTACATCCCGGTGCCGATGTGGTTTCCACACGGGTCGGAGATGACTCGCACCCGGTGGGGATGACAATCTGCTATGATCTGCGCTTTCCCGAACTCTACCGCGCCCTCCAAACGAAGAGCGTCGAGGCGATCACCGTTCCCTCCGCATTCACACGTTCCACCGGGAATGCACATTGGCACGCCCTGCTCCGAGCTCGGGCCATCGAAAACCAGGCCTATATCCTGGCTCCAAATCAGTGGGGTCATCATTTCGGAAACCGATATTCCTATGGACAATCAGCCATTTACGACCCCTGGGGAAGATGCGTCGGTTGTGCAAGCGATGGGGAGAGATTTGTGGTCGCAGAGCTGGATTTTGATTACGTCTGCGAAATTCGCCGCTCCATGCCAGTGTTGAGTCATCGGCGCGTCAATTTGACGATCGACATCGACGATCAGTAGATGTAGCAGTCCCCAATGTGTGGAGGACTGCCTCCCGACGCCACGAGACTCCAACTTCTTTTGGATAAGACAAGATGTTGACGTTGATACAGATTATGGAAGTTGCACTCCCGGTACTATACGCCGGGATCTTCCTTGTGTATCTGCACCATTTTCTCAAGGAATCAACGACGTCGGCTCGTCCCTTCATCGGCGCCCACTTGCTCTATGGAGCCTTGGGACTGCATCTTAGCTATCTGATCACCCGTGGTATTCACCTCGATCATATACCGGTCTCCTCGCGCGCCGAATTTCTGTCGCTGGTGGCCTTCTGTATTGCCCTGGTCTATGCCTTCGTCGATCGCAAACATGGAGAAGCCAACACGGGGGTCTTCTTCTTGGCCATGACGGTCACCACCCAGGCCTGGTCCTCTGTGTTGATGGAGCCCACGTCGCCGGCGCAATTGTTGATCGACTACCCCATCTACGGAGTCCACGTCCTATTTACGGTTCTGGGTTTTGCGTCGCTGGCCGTCAGCGCACTGTATGCGCTGATGTATATTCTTCTGTCCCGCCAGCTTAAGTCCCGCAACCTGGGCGCCATCTTCCGCAGGCTACCGCCGCTGAGCTCGCTGGAGAATATGAGCCGGCTGGCCACCTTATGCGGCATCATCCTGCTCGGTATCGGGCTGGCAACGGGGCATTTTGTGGGCTTGTACGTCTTGGAGGAGTTCAACTTCCTGGATCCCAAGATCGTCATCACCTACGTGGCGTGGATCGGCTACGCCGTGGGTTATCTGATTGTCAAAACCCGTGGCCTATCGGGACTTCGGATGGGCTATCTGGCGCTGGGAGCATACCTGACGCTGATCGCCGCCATGGTGATCGTCAATACCTTTTCAGCCACCTTTCACTCCTTTCAGTAAGAATGTCGGTCATGGCTTCGCACAAGCAACTCACCGCCATATCATTTAGCCACCATAATACGGGGCTGGATGAGCGAGATGCCCTGTCGTTTCACGACGAGGAGTGCGACCGTTTCGTCTCTGCGTGCCGTGAACTTTGGCACTGGGAGGCCGCCGTGTTATCGACCTGCAATCGCACCGAATTTTACCTCTACGGTGCCGGCGGCGATGAAGAGATGTGGTCCTGCGTAAAATCGGTCATCAGTGACGTGCGCGCCCTGTCACTGGAAGCGATTCCACAACCGGCCATCTTTCGCGATGACGCGGCGGCGCGCCATGTCTTTCGCGTCGCCGCCTCCCTGGAGTCGGTTGCCCTCGGTGAAAACGAAATTCTGGGCCAGGTAAAAGACGTCCACCAGCGCATCTTGGAACACGACGGAAGTTCCCCCGTATTGGATCAGCTCTTTCAATACGCCATCCGAGTCGGCAAGAGAGTCCGTACCGAGACCGCCCTATGCGAGGGGATCCTCTCCATCAGTTCGGCCGCCGTCGATCTGGCAACCAAGATCTTCGGTGATTTTGCCTCCCGAGAAATTCTCATCGTCGGTGCAGGTCAGACGGCGGAGAAGACGGCCATGCACTTTCAGCGATCGGGGGCGACACAGTTTAGCGTTCTCAATCGAAGTGAAGACAGGGGGCGACGCGTCGCCGAGCAACTGTCCGGCGTCTACCGTCCACTCGACGAGTTGGTCGAGGCCTGCATCGAGGCCGACGTCGCCGTCTTTGCCACTGGCGCCCGCGATCATCTGCTGGACTACAAACAGATGAAGCGGGTGATGAAGGCCCGCCAGCACCGCCCGATCTTTCTCATCGACATCTCCAACCCCAGAAATATCGACCCCGAGGTCACCCGCCTGGGCAGCGCATTCTTATATAATATGAACGATCTGGAGCAGGTGGTGGAGGCCAATCTGGAGTCGCGACGTGAACAGATTCCGGCGGCCTGCCAGATCATCGACCATATGGTCGAGGAATGGGAGCGCTGGCACGACACGATGCAAGTCACACCGACGATCGCCTCGTTGGCCCGGTTTTTCGAGCAGATCCGCAGCGAAGAACTGGACCGGCAATACAACGGTATCTCAGACGAAAAACGCCAAATGCTCGACGACTTCTCCCGCGGGCTGGTCAAAAAACTGCTCCACAATCCGATCATGTATCTGCGCCAATCCGTCGACGACGATTCGCTGCGCACCGAAGACCTCCATATCGTGAGGTCACTCTATAATCTGGACTCCATCGACGAGAACAGCGATGAAAATTAAGATCGGCTCCCGCAAATCCCGACTCGCCCTGTGGCAAACCCATCGGGTCAAAGAGCAGCTCGAAGAGGTCCACGGAGATCTCGACATCGAGATCGTCACCATGGTGACCACCGGGGATCAGCGCGCCGATGAGCCCCTTCCCTCCATCGGAGCCAAGGGGCTTTTCACCGCGGAATTGGAGAGTGCTCTATTGGAGGACGAAATCGATCTCGCAGTCCACTCTCTCAAAGATCTCCCATCCCAACTTCCGGAGGGTCTAAAATACGCCGGTTCGCCCCGGCGAGGTGCTGCTACGGATGCCCTGGTCTCCACGCGCTGGAATCACCTCGACGAATTGCCCCATGGAGCCACCGTGGCCACCGGCAGTCAGCGACGCCGGGCTCAGCTTTTGCACCGCCGGCCGGACCTGGAGATGGCCAATCTCAGGGGAAATATCGGAACACGACTCAACAAGCTCGATGCCAAGGGATTTGACGCCATTGTCATGGCCACCGCAGCCCTTGAACGCCTGGAGATGAAGCAGCGGATCACCATGGAATTACAACCGCCCCAATTCGTGCCCGCCATCGGCCAGGGAGCCATCGGCATCGAGACCCGCGAGGGGCGTCTGGACGTCGACGCACTCCTGGCCCCCATTTTTGATGAAACCACGGTGGAAGCCGTTACCGCCGAACGCTGCTTTATGCGCCTTTTAGAAGGGGGGTGTTCGGTCGCCCTCGGCGCCTATTGTCGCCACATCGACGATGGATGGACATTTTACGGCTGGGCCTCCTCCACGGATGGCCAACAAGTACTCTTCGACGAGCGCAAGGGCACCGACCCCGTGGCACTGGGCGACGAGATGGCGCGCGATTTCATCGAACGAGGTGCCCGGGAGATCCTCGACACATGAGCCGAGATTTTATCAGAGTTCTCGATACGGGAACCCGCCGTCCGGACCGGATTCCCGAATGCCTCGATGTGCGCCATCAGCCGGCGCTGCGGCGAAGTCCCGTCGAGGTCGATACGACCTTGGTCAGTGAATTGTTGAGCCGGCGCCGCCACCTCGTCTTTTACAGTCGATATGCTGTCCAGGTTGTCGTCGATAAGAAGCTCATTGCTACAGCCGACGACCACCGCCTCTGGGCAGTTGGCCAAAAGACGGCGACCGCCCTCGAGAAGAATTTCGCAGGCCCCATTCAAATCCCGGATGACGAGTGCTTTACCGGATTGCGGCAAGCCCTTTCGCAATGTGACGAAGCTCTTCCAATCGCCGCATTCGGACTCCTCGGGACCACCCGTGATCTGAGCTCGATAGCTGCACAATGGGGCGTTGATTTCACCTGTATTCCGGTCTATCAATCGGTTCCGGTCGATGCGGAGTCCCTCGTGAGAGCATTCACAGCACATCGACCCCATTGGATCACGGTCACGAGCTCACGCGGCGCCCACTCGATTGCCGACGCCCTCGATGCCGGCACTCTTCGACGTCTTCACACCGCCGGTGACCTTCGGTTTGCCGCCATCGGCCCCTCGACTGCCGAGACCATGCGGGAGTTGGAGCTCGATGCCGCTGTCGTGCTTCAAACTCCGACCCGCGCAGGGCTTCTACAATCGATCGCTGACGAGGGCTAACCCGGAGTTCGCTCGGTCGCCATACTTCCACACCCATCACTTCACTTAGACCTCCCCGCACTGATACGGAACGATCATGAATCGACGCCAACGCTTTTTACGAGCCTGCCGATGCGAACCCGTCGACCGTCCACCTCTGTGGGTGATGCGCCAGGCCGGACGCCATCTTCCAGAATATCGAGCCCTCAAGGAACAGTACTCCTTTCACGAGATCGCTCAGACGCCTGAGCTCGCCCTGGAAGTCACGATGCAACCACTGCGTCGCTACGACATGGACGCCGCCATCGTCTTCACCGACATCCTGGTCATTCCGGAAGCCCTGGGCCAACCCTACGGGTTTCCCAAAGGTGGGGGGATTGAGATGGACTTCGCCATCGAATCCGCAGACGATGTCGATCGTCTCTCCACCGACGGGATCTGCGAAAAACTCAGCTACGTCGGCCAGGCCCTGGAGCTGATCCGCGCCGAATTGGGTGAGGAACGAGCCCTGATCGGCTTCGGCGGAAGTCCCTGGACGCTGGCCACCTATATGATCGAGGGCGGAAGCTCCAAACATAAGGAGCGAGCACGGGAGCTCTTCTACACGGATCGCCAGCTCTTTGATCGACTTCTCACCAAAATTACGGACGCTCTCGCCGACTATCTCCAAATGCAGATCGACGCCGGCGCCGATGCCATCCAACTCTTTGATAGCTGGGGAGGCGTGCTCGCTCCGGACGCCTTCGAAGACGCTTCTGTCGTGTGGATGCGGAAATTGGTGGACGCCATCGGCGATGACGTACCGACGATCGTGTTCTCTAAGGATATGCATGAACACCGCGATGCCCTCGTATCGACCGGGGCCGACGTATTGGGCGTTGGGTGGACGGCGCGTCTGGCCGATGTGAAAGAACAACTTCCGGACCACGTCGCCGTTCAGGGAAATCTCGATCCGGTATTGATGAATACCACACCGGAACTCGTAGCCCGTGAGACGACCAAAATACTCGAACAAATGCGTGGCTACGACGGCCACGTCTTCAATCTCGGTCACGGCATATCACCACGATGTCGCATCGAGTGCATGGAGGCACTGGTGGAGACCGTTTCCAACTTCAAATAAACCACTGATATCGAGTCAAGAGCACACTCGATGCCTGCTCGCTCACCAAGAGATCGAGGACTTTGATGCCCAGCAAGATTGCTATCGCAGGAGCCGGAATATCGGGGCTGGCAACGGCCTACGCCTTGAAGCAGCGCGGCCACGACGTGGTCGTCTACGAAGCCCAAAAACGGGCCGGTGGACCTGTACATACGATCGAGCGCGATGGATACCTCGTGGAAACGGGGCCCCACACCCTGCTGGTGCGCCATCGAGCGGTCGCCGAGTTGCTCAGAGAATTGGGATTGGATCCAATGATCGTGGAGGCCGATTCGACAGCGAGCAAGCGATTTGTTGTATCCGATGGCGCACCGATAGCGCTCCCGATGTCCCCCACAGAATTCGCCACCACTTCACTGCTATCGCCGGCGGGACGCCTTCGAATTCTAGCGGAACCATTTGTGGGGCGTTTCGACAAAGAGGGAGTCGATGAACCGCTTGCACACTTCATCCGTCGTCGCCTCGGTGCCGAAGCGCTGGACTATCTCGTCGATCCCTTCGTCGGCGGGATCTGGGCCGGAGACCCACGAAGATTATCGGCCCGCCATACATTCGGCACATTGACCGAATTTGAGGAATCGGCGGGCTCGATTGCCCTGGGGGCCATAAAAAAGAGGCTCCTTGACGGCCCAGACGAGGCGACCACTATTTCTCGCCGCCTCATCTCCTTTAAAGGCGGCATGAAAACGCTCATCGACGCCCTTACGGACCACCTGGGCGAGGCGTTACGCCTCGACTCCCCGGTTCGCAAGTTGCGTCGCGACGATGATGAATGGCGCGTGATCTTTGAACGCGGACGTGCGCGCCGTGGGGAGAGTTTTGACGCCGTCGTACTCACACTTCCCACCCAAGCACTGGCTGATCTGGAGTGGGAAAACGCCGCCACGCCGCCGGGTGCCATGGATGAACTCTGTCGCGTAAACCACGCTCCCTGTTGTGTCGTTAGCCTCGGGTTCGACCGCCATGACGTGGGACACCCACTCGATGGATTCGGCGTCCTGGTGCCCCGAGTCGAACAATTCCACATCCTCGGTGCTCTCTTCGTCTCTTCCATGTTCGACGGGCGAGCTCCGGAGGGCCGCGTCAACCTGAGCGCCTTCGTCGGCGGAGCCCGGCAACCCGAGCTATTCGACCACGACGACGAGGCGATCCTCGATTTGGCTTGTCGCGATCTCGGTGAGCTACTCGACATCGACGGCCCTCCCCATTTTACCCATATCACCCGCTGGAAGAGAGCGATCCCCCAATATGAGGTCGGTCACCAGGTCGTCCTCGATCGAATTGAGGAATTGGAAACCCACCTGCCCGACATCTATTTTGCCGGAAATTATCGCGACGGCATTTCCATTCCCGATCTACTGCAAAGTGGCCAGCGCCACGCTCAAGCGATCGACGAAACCCTTCGTCGCTGAATAAATACAGGACTTACCATGCCCCCATTTGAACTTTCCCGAAGAGCCCGCCGGCTGCGCGGCACCGACCACATCCGGTCCATGGTGCGCGAGACGCACATAAGGCGCGATGATTTGATCATGCCCATCTTTGTCGCCGACGGCACCAATATTCGCCGTGAGATTCCCTCCATGCCGGGCATTTTTCAATATTCACTGGACGAGGTCGACCGCGAACTCGACGCCCTCGCCGAAGCCGGTATTTATCGGGTCATTCTCTTCGGCATCCCCCCAGAAAAAGACCCCATCGGCTCCGACGCCTTTGACGACCAGGGAATCATCCAGCGCGCGGTACGACACATCCGTGCCCAGGACGAGCGCTTCTATCTGATCACCGACGTCTGCTTTTGTGAGTACACCGATCACGGCCACTGCGGCGTCGTGCTCGACGACGGCACGCTCGACAATGATGCGACCCTGAAAAACCTGCAAAGGCAGGCCCTATCTCATGCCCGGGCGGGCTCCGACATGCTCGCTCCCTCGGGCATGATCGACGGGATGATCGGAGCCATGCGCGCTGCACTCGACGAAGAAGG
>SKPJ01000117.1 GCA_007119595.1 Myxococcales bacterium | reverse complement strand
TCCGGCTTGTCTTTGCGCTTTTTTTGGGATTTATCGTCGCCATCGGATGCTCCGATGCCAATGCTCAGGAGTCGACCTATTTACCGATCTACGAGCCCTGTCCTTTCGATGAAAAGATCGATGCTTCTTCGGTGATGATTCCGGACCACGAGGCGGTGAATACCGAGCGGGCATTGGACGCCGGAGGCGATGAATACGATGAGGCCCTGTGGCAAGGAGAAGACGAAGAGCCCTTCTCTCAGGCCGCGCCGTTTATGGGACCGACACCGGCTGCCACGCCCGCTTCGGCGCCGGTCGAACGCCCCTCGTCGAATGGCGTGGACATCAATGGTGCAAGCGCCGACGAATTGACCGAACTCCCCGGTATCGGACCGGCCCTCGCGGAGCGAATCATCGAATATCGCCAGGACCGTCAATTCGAAAGTGCCGCCCAACTTCAGCGCGTGGAAGGCATTGGACCGGCCACGTTTGAGCAGATCGCACCCCTGGTTGAGATCAGATAATTAGTCGGACAACAAAAGAAGCGGCCCACCGAAGATCGATTCGAAAACGAGTCTTCGGTGGGCCTTTTTTTGTTCATCCGTGGATCAGGACTCCATCTCTCCGCCGCAGGGAAGGGCGGTGAGATGGACGATTTTTTCGCCTTCTGCGAGCTCGACCATTGGATTGCCCTTGGCCGGTCGGCCCATGAGGAAAAAATTACCGGCCGGAAGCCGCCACACCCGGCCCTCACTGGAGGTGATGGCAACATCGGCCGCCGGATTGCAGGGGGTCACCGATGCCAGTCGGTCGCCGGGGTTGATACGGGCCAGTTGCATGCCCCGGCCGTTTCGTCCCTGAGTGCGAAATTCCGAAAAGTCGACCCGCTTACCCAATCCCTGCTCGGTGATGACGGCGAGTTGACGCACCCGCTTTCCCTCGAAGGCTCCCACGACGGCATCGTCTTCACCGGAGAGTTTCATGACGTTGACTCCGACCGCGTTGCGCCCCATCGAGCGTATTTCAGATGCCTCAAAATGGATTCCGCGACCGAGCGCGGAGGCGCAGAACACCGTGGTCTCTCGCGGGGTACCCATCACAGAAATGGGCACGTCACCGTCGCGCACCTTAAACGCCGTGCGGCCCGAGCGGTCGAGCCCATCGCCGTACTCCGAGGCGTCCGTGGCCTTGCCTTTGCCACCGCGCGTGACGTGAAGAACTCGGCCGGAGACCATTTTTCGTCTGGGCACCAGGGCCCGAATTCCCTCTTCCTTCGTCAAAAATAGGGCGTCTCGAATCGAGCGCCGCTCTCCCCGCATCTCCCAGGCCGGGATCATGCGCCGATCGATACCGAAAAAACGGCCCTGATCACTAAAGGCGAAGACGGCGTCGGAGTCGCCGACGTAATGGACGGCGCGGATCACATCGACCAGGCCTGCCTCATCGAGAAGATGGGCCCGCTCCCGAACGGCCAGATCCGGGCCCCTGAAGGTAAATAATTTACCGTCCGCCGTCTCGATATAGATCGGATCCTGGAAGGCCTCGGTGACCTTTCGATCCACGTCGGCGGCGGCCGGTTTTCGCCGCGACGCCCTCGACGAATCGCTGTCTTTGACGGCTCTTATAAGACCCGCTGCCAACGCCCTTTCCCAGGAGCCGAACGCCTCCATCGCCGTGCGGCGCATCGCATCGTCTACCCTTGGCTCCGTCAGGTCGTCGGGCGTCGATGCTTTTTGGGCCGCCTCGAGGAGTGCCTTCGCCACCTGTTCTTTTTCTTCCATCATTACATCCCGTCGATTCTCGGTTGTCAGTTGGCTCGGTATCGAACTGCTTTTCTCACAAACAGCGCTGTGGAGCAAAGAGCGCCGGTCTCGCCGGTCAGGCGGGTTTTATCCCCGCTGAGGGAAGCGAATGATTGGTCGTGAGATCGGAAGGTGATTTCGGTCGGTGTTTTGTCATGTCCTCGTCCCCTATTCCTCGCCGAGGCTTTCGCACAAGCTCTGTGTGTCTTCTCGTTAGCTCAGCGAACCGAGCCGAGCATGGTCGGTTCGAAGGGTACGTTTCGATGCCGGTATTGGACTGCGAAGGCGTTGGCCCCTTCGGCTCCTTGCTCGTCGAGTGTGTTCCGCAGTTGCTTGACGCTGCTGGCGTCGTGGTGCTCGAGGATTCGCCCCTCTTCGTCGGTCACGTTGATGCCCCCGTCTTGGGCGTCGCTGGCCGCGCCGAGGAACTCGCCGACGGCGTTGCGAAGCACGAGCATGTCGCCGCGGCCGTCTACAATGAACTCCTTGGTGACCTCGCCATCTTCGAAGATCGTCACATGCAAATGCTTGCTGTCTAGGCGCTTCATGACGGCCGTTCGTCCCTCGGAGAGCTCGACCACCTTTTTATCGGGAGGGTCTTGCTCGTCGGCGAGTACCGACTCCCCGGTCCAGAATTCGACGGAGTTGCCCACCAGCACGTCGAGCAGCAGTGCTATCTCGTAGACCGGCACAACCGTTAACCCCAGAAAGACCAGCCACTGCACAAATTTGTCATTCGAGATGTCGCGGTTGATCTCCCAGATGGTGCGAGCAAACGGAAAGGTGCCATAGCAGCCCGTGGTGACCAATGTGCCGAAGGAGAGTGCTCCGATGAGGCTCAGGGCGAGAATGCGTTTTATATAAAATTTCATCTTTA
>SKPJ01000384.1 GCA_007119595.1 Myxococcales bacterium | reverse complement strand
TGGGCCAGAATATTCTCGTTACGTTCGATCCGAGGGATCACGACAAATGGAGCGCCTCAGTCATCGACTGGCACGCCGTAACGATGGGCGATCCGGCCTACGACTTGGCCATCGTAAGCCGTGGCCACCGAAAGGTGTTTTGCGATGGACAACCCCTCGAGCAACTGGTCGACGCCTACAACGAGCGGGCCGTCGAATCGATCGACCTCGACCAGGTGCGGATCTACGAGCTGTGGCTCAAAGCACGGCTTTATCTCGCCGAGCGCCGCGACAATGGCGAGACGGCTCATACCGAGCAATTGCTCCGCAACTTCCGCACCGTGCTGAGGCGGTGTGTGTAGCTCAGGCGAATGAAGATCTGGATGCCGCGAAAACAGTCGCAGCCGCCAGGTTGATCGAAAAGTTCGACGAAATCCTTCGTGGGTGACAAAAACTCCTATTGCGGGGGACGAGACACCAGCGCGTCCTCACCCACGCCGCTCTCCTCGTCGACGTAGAAGGTCGACCCATGCAAACGGACGTGGGGAGGCCATCTGCACTATGCTCTCTGCTATATCGCCATCTGGAGAGCTGATCGCCACTGCGCCGGAAGATGACGGCGGGCTCATCGGTTATCTCCCCCTTGAAGCAATACGGTGAGGGGCGATATGAACATGCCTCGCACCGCGCCC
Source organism: Myxococcales bacterium (assembly GCA_007119595.1). Lineage (GTDB taxonomy): Bacteria > Myxococcota_A > Bradymonadia > Bradymonadales > Bradymonadaceae > SLJM01. The sequence goes on along the minus strand of SKPJ01000384.1, from coordinate 9,565 downwards.
TGAACTTGAACGGCTCGAAGTTGCCCCAACGGAGTCCCGCACCGTGCTCATCTTCCACCTCCACTTCGACGCCAGTGGCAGCGGCCATCTGTGGGCCGAAGATTCGACATTATACGAGATCGACCGGCCTGTTGACTCCTCTTCTGACGGTGGGTTCCATCCCTTTTGTGCCGACGGAGAAACGCTCTGCGGCCACATCGTGGAAATGCTACCCATCCTCGATCTGCGCGATTTTCGAGCGGACCGTATCCAGCTGACACTTCCGACGACCGCTTTCGGTCCCGCACCATCGCCCCACCTCGTCGGCAACACCGAGCGCGACGTTGGCGAACCGGCCCCCTGGGAAGTGTCGACCCTATCGACCCGGGGGTTGGCGCTTCTGGACGTCCTGGACGCCTTCGCCGATGCTCCGGCGTCGATCAGCGTCGGAGAGTCCTTCCGTTACTGGCGCGTCGCCTCCGGATTGGCAGACGAATGGGTCCAAGGGGGACGGGTCCTTCCGGGAGTCGACAACGACGGCCAGCGTCCGCGGGCCGTCTGGCGCGGCCGGCCGTCGACGGCTGGCGACTTCTCTCGGTTGCAAAGACTCGGCGACGCCATGCCGCCCGTGCTGCGTGCCATTACCGCTGCACCGGGGGACGGTGATGGAGCCATCACCAATCCATCGAGCCGCGATGTTCTCTCCACGGCCCTCGACGCCTTCGCCGACGCATTGTGCCGGGAACGCCTGGCCGAATCGGCATCTGTCAGTTCCGGGGACGACGACCCCGCTCGACGCTGGCTGGCGGCCCTCACCACCTCTGTCGGCCACTTCGACGCCCCGGACCCCGACCTCCCGGAACTGGAGACGGCCCTCGACGAATGGACGGGAACTGCCGCGCAAGAAGACAGCGGAGTACGCCTGTGCTTTCGACTCCATCCTCCCCTGACCGACAGCACCGACGAGAGCAGCGACGATGTGGACAAGATATCGATCTCCGAAGGATCCTGGCGGCTGGAGTTTTTACTCCAGGCATCGGACGAACCAACGCTCTTGGTCGACGCTGCCACTGTCTGGGAATCTACTGGAAAGACCCGAAAACTCCTCGACCAGCGTCTCGAATATCCACAGGAGAAGCTGCTGCAGGAGTTGGGACGAGCGCTGCAACTTTTCGCCCCGTTAAAAAGAGCATTGAACCGGTCGAAGCCAGATTCGATGGAACTCAGCGCCACCGAAGCCCACCGCTTTCTGCGCGAGAGCAGTCCCCTTTTGGAGCGCAGCCGGTTCGGGATCATACTCCCCGACTGGTGGATGGATCCCACGGGGAGACTGGGTATCAAACTTCGCGCTCGCTCTAAGGACAGACAAGACGTCGACCCTGCCGTGGCCTCGGTCTCGATCATGGATCTGATGGACTTTCAGTGGCAGGTTGCGCTAGGTGATGAGACCCTTTCGCGAAGCGATCTGGAGCACCTGGCACAGTTGAAGATGCCCCTGGTTCGGGTCGGCGGGCGATGGGTTTCTGTGAACTCCGAGGATATCGAACGCGGTCTGGCGCTACTCGACGATGGCGTGCCCTCCCCGTCGATCACCGACGTCCTGCGGGCCGGCGCCGGTCTCGACGACAACGGCCCGGGGGGACTGCCCGTAGTAGACGCCGAATTCGACGGCATATTAGAAGAACTCTTCGACAGCGATGTCGATGATCGGCTCGACGCTGCGACTACTCCGCCGGGGTTTCAGGGCGAATTGCGAGATTACCAAAAGCGCGGACTCGCCTGGCTTGCCTTCCTCGAAGACCTCGGCTTCGGCGCCTGCCTCGCCGACGATATGGGCCTCGGAAAGACCATCCAGGTTCTGGCTCGCCTCCTCGCAGAACGCCACGATCACCCCGACCCCGGTCCCACGCTCGTGGTCGCCCCCCTCTCGGTGGTCGGAAATTGGAGGAACGAGGCCCAGGAATTCGCCCCCGAACTCAACGTATGCGTCCACCACGGATCGGACCGGGTCTGTAGAGAAAATCTCTCCGATCTGGTAGCCGAACACGACCTGGTCATCACTACCTACGGGGTCGTTCGAAACGACATCGAGGCCATGGGCGAAATCCGATGGCACCGGGTGGTGCTCGATGAGGCGCAGAAGATCAAAAACTCCACGGCCCAACGCACCCGGGCCATCCGCAGGCTCGACACTCATCACCGCCTGGCGCTGACCGGAACCCCCGTGGAAAACCGCCTGGTCGAGCTGTGGTCCATCATGGAGTTTCTCAACCCCGGTCTTATGGGAAGTGAAAAATCATTTCGGAGAAATATCGCCCGTCCCGTCGAACAGCGCGGCGATGAGCGAAAGACGCGCATATTGCGCAGACTCACCGGTCCCTTCATTCTCCGAAGGCTCAAGACCGACTCCTCGATCATCAGCGACTTGCCGGACAAAATCGAGATCCGCGAGTGGTGCCATTTGAGTGAAGAGCAGGTCACTTTATACAAGGCGGCCACCGACAAACTCCTCGGCCATCTGGAGAACGCCGACGGGATGCAATATCGGGGCTTGGTCCTGAAGCTGATCGGCCAACTCAAGGCGATCTGTAATCACCCTCGTCAATTTCACAGCGGCGACGGAGCGATCCGGGGACGAGCGGGGAAGCTGGAGCGCCTTGAGGAATTGGCGGCGCACATCCTGGAGGCCGGCGACCGGGCGCTGATCTTTAGCCAATATCCCACCATGGCCCGCCTCATAGGCCATCGACTCGAGGACCGTTTCGGCCGTCCCACGCTGCTCCTCGACGGCCAGACTCCCCAGAAACGACGCCAACAGATGATCGACGAGTTCCAATCCCACGACGGACCGCCTTTCTTTTTGCTCTCTCTTCGCGCCGCCGGCACCGGGCTTACCCTGACGGCTGCGAATCACGTCATCCACTACGACCGCTGGTGGAATCCGGCCGTAGAAGACCAGGCCACGGACCGCACCTACCGCATCGGCCAGACCGATGATGTCATGGTCCACAAGCTCATCTGCAAGGGAACCATCGAGGAAGCCATCGACCGCACGATCGAACGAAAGCGCGACCTGGCCGACAGCGTGTTGAGCGACGGGGACGACTGGCTCACCGAGTTATCCACCGACGAGATCCGCAAAATGGTGACCTTATCCGACGAACATTTCTAAATAGTCTCAGGGAACTTTTATGAGCCCCCGATACTTCAAAAAGAGTAAACCCATCGAGACCGAGGACGGTATCCAGGCCCGGAGCCGTCGCGGCGACATCGGTGAACAGTGGTGGTCGCGGCGCTTCGTAGAGGTCGTGGAGTCCTACAGCATCTCGAACCGCATTCGCCGGGGAAAGCGCTATGCCCGAAAGGGGCAGGTGCTGGAGCTAATCGTCGACACCGGAGAGGTCACCGCCGCTGTCCAGGGCTCGCGTCCCACCCCCTACCGGGTGTCCATCGGCGGCGCCGCCCTCGACGACGATCAGTGGAGTCGCGTGGAAGAGGCGCTGGCCTCCCGCGCCGCCTTCGTCGCTCAGTTGCTCGCCGGCCAGATGCCGCCGGATATCGAGGAGGCTTTCGCAGAGTGTGACCACTCGCTATTTCCCCGCTCCTACCGAGAGATGAGCACCCGTTGCTCCTGCCCGGATTCCGCCAACCCCTGCAAACATCTTGCGGCCGTCTTTTTCCTTCTGGCTGAACGTTTCGACGACAATCCATTTGCCATGCTCCAGTGGCGGGGACGATACCGGGACCAATTACTGGAAAACCTCCGGGCATTGCGCGGTGACGGCGATCCAGACTCACCACATGGCACCGCCGCCCCCGAAGAAGTCCTGTGCGTTGACGATAACGAAGCCTTCTGGCGCTGCGGCGACGAAATCGATGAGGTCGACTTTCGCATACCGAACGTGAGCGTCCCCGATGCCACGCTGCAGGCCCTGGGCGATGCACCGTCCTCCATCGCCGAGCTCCGCGAGGAGTTATCCGCTTTGTACCACCATATGCTCACAGGGCGGTAACGACCACGCAGGAGATCGCTCTGTTATAGGCCTGTCGTTCGGTCAATATCCCCTGTCGACTGCACGAACAGCTCGCATCGGTGTCGCCGATCTTCGGCCCGGAGTTCCACTCTGCCCGTAGCCCCCGATGAAATAAATCGAAGCCATTGAATATCTCACCGCTCTGCTGCGTCTGGGAATATGTAGCGAGGTTGGACAGCCTTAACCATTGCATTGCTTCTCGCCCATTGGGTGATTATTGTGACCCGGTCAAACCAACCCATCGATTTTCGAGGAACCACCGCCGTGAAAAATCCTACTTCCGCAATCTCGATTAGTCTGGCGCTTTTGATGGTCGTCACCCTCGGCATCGCCGCCACCGCCTGTGGTGGAGATCCAAAATATGTGCGCGACACCGACGAGCCGCGGCTCGACGATTATACCATGAGTATGCGCTTTGATCGCCGCGACCTGGACCGACTCTACGAGGATACGATTCACAACCTCTTAAATAGCAATATTGCCCGGCAATGGGATGGCGGTTCGGGATCGAATGTGGCCATCTTCCCGATGCGCAACGAGACCAGTGAGCATATCGACGGGCAACTCGAAACCCTGCTCAGCAAATATGAAACAGACCTGGTCAACCGCACCGGGGCCAACGTCATCAGCCACCGGGACCAACCGGAACTGATCGACGAAGTTCGGGCCCAGCAGGCCGACGTCTACGATCCCTCCCAGGTGACGCAATACGGCCGCCAAATGGGCGCCCAATACTTCATCACCGGCCGGGTCTATGATGTGGCCGAGCGCGTCGACGACCAGCGTCGGATCCAATATTTCCTATTTACTCAGGTCGTCAACGTGGAGACGGGCCAGATCCACTTTCAGCACGAATCGGAGATCACCAAGGGCCTGATCCGATAAGCCGCCAGCAATTCGCCTCCTCGCCGAATGGCCTCCGCGAGGCGAGCGGTGAAACCTCGATGCCACTGCATGAAATCAGCCCGAGACAACTTCGATGCCAGCACTGAGGATTCCGACTCGACCCCTTGTTCGCCCACCCCCATTTTGCTCTTTCGTCGCGGTCATCATGCTCGGCCTACTTTTGACAACCGGTTGTTCCACATATACCGACCATACGCGGGATACCCAACAGGCCGTCGTCAATGGCGATATCGAACGGGGCGTTCACTTTCTCAATGAACACCTCGAAGTCGAAAATCTCACTGAACAACCGGCCGATCTCGAAGGGCAAAAAACCTTGTTTTTGCTGGAGCGGGCGACCCTTTTGCAGGCCCTCGGCGACTACGCCAGTGCCTCCCGAGATATGATCGTCATCGATGACCGAATGGAGTGGGTCGATATCCAGAGCGACAATGCGGACTCCATCCTGCGATATACCTACAGCGACTCCACCGGGTCGTACCGAGCTCCGGCCCATGAGCGGCTGTTGCTCAATACGATGAATATGATCAATTTCTTGGCACGCGGTGACACCAGTGGAGCCCGTGTGGAGGCCCGCCGTTTCGATGTCTTGCAGCGCTTTTTTTTGGACGACGGTTCTCGCCAGATCATCTCCGACATCCTCGGATTTGGAAATTATCTCGCCGCCATCGCCTTTGAGGCCTCCGGCCAATACAGCTCGGCGGTCCGGTTTTATTCACTGGCATACGCCCACGGAACCTGGCCGGAACCCGACGAAGAGCGCCTTCTGGATCTGCTCGCCTTCACCGACTATCGCGGTGGCGGACTCGGCGATATGAGAGATCGGCTCGACTCGGTCTTCGAGCGTCTCGACAGCCATCCTCGCCCCAGTCGAAGCACCTATCGCGAAAAGCACCAAACCGGCGATACTCTCTTTGTCATCCAGACCGGCATGGTTCCCTACCGCCAGGCGGAGCGAATCGGAATTGAGCGCGCCCTGCGCCGCAGTCACCGCTCGCCCCACGTTCATATTCATCTCACCACCGAGAGCAGCGAACAGGCCTTGAAACTGGTCAGTATGGGGGTCCTGAATTGGCTCAACACCACCTCGCTCAGCTATGACGGGATCCCCTCCAAGCGCTCGGTGAGCCTCACCGTCGACGGACAGACCCTGCGATTGCAGCACCCCATTGATCTAGCTTCCCAGGTCGAGGAGTCGTGGGATGCCATTGCCAATACTGCTCTGGCGGCCGCTATCTCGCGGGCCATCGTCCGGGCCGGCGTCGGCCAGGGAACCCGCAAGGCCACCGAGGCCGTCGCCCGTCAAAGTGAGACCCTCCAGGGCGCCTCCAGCCTCATCGGCTGGCTCGTGGGAACCACCGTTCAGACCTCACTGGCCGCTGCCGACACACCGGATACCAGAAGTTGGATATCCCTTCCCTCTGATATTTATCTCGTGCGGACCCAACTGCCCGAGGGCCCACAACAAGTCGAGGTCAATGTCGGTGGACGACGGGACGTGCGCACCATCGATATCAACCCCCATCGGTTTCAGCTCTTTAACTTTTCGCGGGTTCGCTAACCCATGTCATTCGCCACTGATCCCACGACGAGGAACATCATGCCACGCATCACTGCTTTGATCATTGCCTTTGCGATCTTTTTCACGGCCAGCACGGCGTGGGCCATCCAGGGCTACAAGGATCGCCACGGCGTATTCTACGGACTCGGCGTCGGCGGCGGACCGGGGGCCGTTCACATCGACAATGAACTCTCCGGTCTGGAGGGAACCGGCGATCTCGGACTGCATCTACACGGCATTCTCGGCGGAGGTCTCAGTGAAAATCTGACCTTCGGTGCCGAGGCCAATGGCTGGATTCGCACGGTCTCCGTTGGTGATTCCTCCCACAATCATCAACATTGGTCGTTTAACGCCGTGAGCAATCTCTTCATCATCGAGGGACTCTTCCTCGAGGGTGGGCTTGGCCTCGCCTATGCCTTCTCCGATGCCACAGCGGCCGACGGCAGTGAATCCCGATATCAGGAGATGGGGCTGGCATTCAAAGCGGGCACCGGTTTTGAGTATTTTCTCGACGGTACGGTGGCCGCCGGTATGCGATTTGGATATACCCGCCACGTCTATAGCAATATCGACTTCGATACCTTTATCGGATCCGTCACATTGCGCTGGTACTGATCACGTCCCAAAACGACGAAAAAAAACCGCGGGCGCCAACAAGGCGCCCGCGGTTTTTTTGGTTGAAATCGGTGGCTTTCAGCCCGTTCCTCACACTGACATACCGGATCCGATCGATGTGATTATGTACTCACTTCAACACAACGGCAATCCCCTCGGCGCTTGCCGTCAGATCTGCAAGATCTCCACGCCTCGCTCCGACTCGTCCTCCTCTTCCTGGTCCGGCCCCTCGAATTCGGGCTCCGGCCAGTACGGAATCGGCCGTTCGATATTGACGCGTGGACGCTCGTGATTGCGCTTTTCGCGCTGTTTTTTGAGTTCGTCGTATATGATGTAATCCGGCAGCATCGTCTTGTCCTTCGACTGGAGGAACTCGACTTCAGACCTACGAGCCGGTTTTTCCAGACAACGCTTTCTTCGCGTACTGCCCGGGAGGACCCGGCTGCCTCTGCTCTGTTTAACATGCAGAAACCATTCCACATTCAACGCCTCGACATTTTTTCTTCGCGTTGCACTGCCGACACGCTGCCGCTCACTGTTTAATTATAAGAGATCTGGACCATCAGTCCACTTTTCATTTTATTTTCCGAAGCACCGGGTTTTTTGGATTCTTTGATCGATTCCGATCATATGACGGTCCATTCCCGGAGTATTCTTCATCCAACCGAGTGTATCACTGACCCGGAGAGACAGAATCTTTCTCCGTTGGAACACCGTTGTTTTCTGGATTGACATCACCGTCGCAACTCCTATTATTCTCAAATCTAACGCTCGTTAAATTAACGTTCGTTAAACCCGATTACCGCTTCCGTCAAGTGGGTTGTAATGACTCCTCCGAAATCCGATCTCGATGTACTGACCGGCGATTTCATCGATGCCGGGATGAACGAAAACGCCGCTCAGATCATGGTCGCCGCCCTGCAGTTATTCGCCCAAAAGGGCTACGCCGCCACCACGGTACGAGAGATCGTGCGCAGCGCCGATGTCACCAACCCCATGCTCTACTACTACTTCGACAGTAAAAAAGGGGTATTTCTGGCGCTGATGGACGCGTTGATCACATCCATGGAGGAATCGGTCACCGAGGTATTGGAACAGACCACGGGCCTAAAAGATCAACTGCGGGCCATCGCCGCCGCTCATTTCGATGCCTGCCGCAATGCTCCGCAAGTTCTTCGCTTCGTATATTCCGTGCACTTCGGCCCCATTCGCAGCCGCCCCAGTTATGATCTGGCTGGCGCCTATGAGGGAATTCACGATCTGGTATTTACGGTGATAAACGAGGCCTTCGAAGGAGGCGAATTTCGCCCCCGCCCCGGCTTCGATTTGCAATTTTTGACGGAGCGGTTCATGGGGCTAATAAGCCTCCACCTGATGGATGTGCTCACCCTTTACGATCAGGCAGAGTCCCAAGATGTATTCGACGCATCGGTGGAGACATATCTGGGCGAAGCGGCCCTTGATGAGATGCTGGAGTTTTACTTCTACGGCGCTGGAGATCTCGCCATGGAGGCATCATGAAGCAATGGTTTTTCTATTGGCGGATCATCGCCCTCGGAATCGGTGTAATACTGTTGATGGGCTGTGATTCACAGGCCGCGCCAAGTGGGCCCGATGAACCCAGCGGCGAGGAGCAACCGGAGCTTGCGCCCAACCCGGTGGACACTCTGGTGCTGAGTCCCACGAGCTTCGTCGACACCTTCGAGGTACTGGGCACCAGCGAACCCATCGATTCGGTGGACGTGGCCTCCGAGGTGCCCGGACAAATTTTGGAGGTCTACGCCAATGAAGGCGACGAAATCCAGCGGGGCCAGCGCCTATTTCGCGTCGACACCGAGACCGACGAGGCGGGCCAACAAGTGCTGCAAACCCAGGTGGAAGCCGCCGAACGCGAATTGGCCCGCCTGGAGCACCTTGCCGAGGAGGGACTGACGACGGGGCAGGCCGTCGACAATGCACGCACGGAGTTGGCTCAGGCCCGTCACAACCTTCGTCAATCCCAACTCAGTATCGATCGCAACGTGGTCACCAGCCCCCGCAGCGGCCATATGGCGACCCGGTTTTCGGACTCCGGTGAATTTGCCAACGCCGGGGCCCCCCTCGCCGAACTCATCGACTACTCCACCATCGTGGTCTACGCCCAGGTGCCGGAATCGCAGATCCGCTACATCGCCATCGACGAACGGGGAGAGCTCGATGTAGATTTTCCGGCCCTCCAAAAGTCCGTCTCCGGCGTGATCGACCGGGTGGCCCTTCGTCCCTCACCGAATACGCGAACCTATAGCGTCGAAATTCACGTAGACAACGAGCATTTGCGCATTCGACCCGGTATGCGGGCCCGCGTTCATTTTGAGCGCCAGAGCTTTGAGCAGACCCTGGTCATCCCTCGGGACTCCATCTTGGAGGGCTATGACAGCCGGGAGGTCATGGTGGTGGCAGGCGACGATGTTGTCGCGCGGGCACAGGTGCG
>SKPJ01000362.1 GCA_007119595.1 Myxococcales bacterium | reverse complement strand
GTCTTCACCGGAACGCCTGCAGACCGGACGTCATTGACGTCGATGGCCTGCAAGGCCACCAGCGTCTCTGCCACGGAGCTCAAAAATGAGTCGGAGAGGCCACCGGGGTCGATGCCGTTCCACTCCATTCCGTCATCGTCGATCGACCATCCCGGCGTGCCGGGCACCAGTGGATAGGCGATGACCCGCGCCGTGTGGAGCTGCCAATCCGGCGTCTCCACGGGCAGGCGAGACTTCACCAGGCGCAACACTCGACCCTCGACGCGACTTGCATCGTAGACGTCGGGCCGGCGGGGAGCGCGCAAGATCCAATCCTCCCCGTCCTCGTCGAGCGCATGCAGCACTCGAAAGTCGAGCCCGGAGTCGTCGAATTGCTCATGCTCCGTGATGAGTTCCAACCCGTGACGCTGCGCGGCCTCCAACAAATCGTCGACGCTCTCAACCGGCGGAGGATCGTCGAGCTTACTTCGCCACCTGTCGATGGACGCCGCGCGAGCCCGCAGGCGCAAGACCCGCCCTCGATCGTCGTGCTTTTCCTCGACCACGCGTGCCTGCTCGTAGATTTCGCCGAGTAAGTGCCCATCGTCGAAGGGGATAAAGATCGACTCTTCGCAGAGGCCCATATCGTGAACCTCTATGAGCTCTTCGCGAAGAGCGCTTATATCGTCGGGTTCAAACGCGCTCATCTGTCTGGCCCTCGGAAACTCGCGCTGCAACCTCCGGCGCAGCTCCCCGTCGATTCGATCGACCTTATTGAAGACCAGGCGGGTGGCGATGGAGGAGGCACCGATAGAGCTCAGCGTCTCGCGTGTCACTTGAAGTTGATCGCGCCAATCCGGATCGGAGACATCGACGACCAACAAGATGAGCTGGGCGTCCATCGCCTCATCGAGGGTAGAGCGAAAGGAAGCGACCAACTCGTGGGGAAGATATTTGATAAATCCCACCGTATCGGACACCAGAATCGGTGGCGCCGTCGACGGCTGAAGGCGCCTGACCGTCGTCCCCAGCGTGGCGAAGAGTTGATCCTCGACGAGCACCTCGCTGTCGGTGAGCGCCTGCAACAGAGATGATTTTCCAGCGTTGGTATAACCGACCAACACGACCTGGAACGCCTGTTGTCGACGCTCTCTTCTGGACTCCGCCGTTTCCTGCTCCGCGTCCAACTCGCGCTTTAACTCGGCGATGCGATCGCGAATCCGCTCCTTGCCGAGCTCCACGTTCGTATGGCCACGCTCACCGCGACCTCCACCGCCGCGCCGATCGTCGCCGGAGCCGTCGTCACGAAGCCGGGGAAGCTCGTATTGCAATCGGGCGATCTCCACCTCCAACCGGGCCGCCCGGGTCTGAGCGCGCTTCTCGAAGATCTGCAAGATCAACGATGTGCGATCGAAGACATCGACCCCTAACGCCAGCTCCAAGCTGCGGTGCTGGCGGGGTTTCAACTCGGCATCTACAAGTGCCACATCGGCCACCGGTCTCTCGCCTGACTCTCGACTTGTCTCCGGCTGGTTGTCCGGCTGATCGTCCTCCCGAGCAGAGACCACACCGCTCCCCCCGGTCAAACGGGCCAGTTGATCGAGTTTGCCGGAACCCACGAAGGTATCCGACGAGGGCTTGCGACGCTTTTGTATCTCCTGAGAGACGACGCCGATCCCCAGCGTATTGGCCAGCCTCTCCAGCTCGACCAGTGATGAATGGAGCTCCTCGTCGGACTCCCCGGGCTGTTGAACGGCGATGACGAGGGCTCGGCGCGAAGCATGATGGGTTTCTTCAGATGGTTGGTGTTGTTGCATAATCGACCTCCAATGGATCGAAATCCAGTGTCGGTCTGCAGATACAGGTGCGAAAACTCGTTCCCTACCCGAATTCGTTGGTATTGAAATGGGATCGGTGGCGGCCGGAGAATTCCTCGAGGCCTACACACGAATGAGCGCACCGCACCGACAGACCATTTAAAAAATGAAAAGCGGATGCGATATCCCAGCAATCACTTTGAGGTGATTGTTGGTGGTTCTAGCGCAATCGAATGTAGTGAGAAATCCACATGGCAGCACATGATCCTGAGCGGACGGCGCGACCACTTTGTGAGCGTGATGACGCCGCGTGTAAAAAGGCGAGATCCTCTCTCACCGGGAGGCGGTCAGCGCAACTGACCGCTCGACCTGTGAAGGTTGGCGATCTCTAAACCCGCTGTCAACAGGCAATGGTCATGATTGTGACCGGAAAGAGCCGAGACGATCGGCGAGCATCAAAAATACCTGGGTAATACCGGGGAGCGCGAAACAAGCCACGGGAATCGAGACCAAGAGTGCACCGGTCAATGCAATCGCCAGGGGCTGCAGCAATCCAAATACCTCGGCGCCCCCCCAGAGCAGGGGACTCATGCCCAACACGGTACTCAACACGGTGAGTACGATGGGCCGTAGCCTCCTTCTGGCCGCAATTCGCAACGCATCTACCGCTCGTCGAGACTCGGCATTACCGGCCAAACGACGGGCCTCGGTGAGGACCAAAATCACGTTGTTGGCGACGATACCGACGGCGATCAGCAGCCCTGCCAACACCATGGCATCCAACGGCCTACCCAGCAGCATTAACAACAGTAATGCGCCGGATGCGGTCAACGGAATCGACAGTAATCCCGCCGCGGCATAGGCGAATGAGCCGTACTGAATCACCAGCAATGTCAGGACCATCATCAACGCCAACAGCAGCGCCAGCCCAAAGGTCTGCTGGGTTTCCTCGAGGGCATCGATCTCCCCCTCCAGCCACCAACTGACACCATCGGGGTAGTCCAGTTGGGCGAGCGCTTGTTCCACCCGGGTGGCCACATCAGCGGGGCCCGGCCCGTCGGGGTCGAGCGTGGCGGCGACGCGCACCACGCGCTGCCCCTCACGGCGCTCAATATGGGTCGGTTCTTCGATGAGCTCAAAGTCGACCACATCGCCAAAGCGCACGTCCGTTCCGACCATTGACGACAGCCGAAGGTCTGCCAGTTGTTGCGGACCGCCAGTTTGGTCGCGGTCATAGCGGACCCTGAGCGCGAGCGGCTCTCCCGATTCCATGCGCTCGCGGACCACGCGGCCCTCTAAGGCATAGTCGATGACATGGCGAAGTGTCTTCGGTTCAATTCCGTAGTCGGATAACAACTCGTGGTCCGGCCGTACCACCCAGCGCGGACTCACGCCGGCCCGCATCCGCTCGATATCGACGAGCCCCTCGATCGTTTCGAGTTCGCGAATCACTCTGGTTTCAAGCTCGGCCATGGCCAATAGATCACCATCATCACGGGTCAGGACGACGATGAGATCAGCATCGGCGAGTCGAGTCTGGACACCCCGGATACGGGGAAGCGTTACGCGCGTATTGAGTTCAGCGATCTCCAGGGCATCGATGGCGCCGCGGGCGTCCTGTGCCCACTCCGAAGAGGGCCGTTCACCGTCGTCGGTATCGACGCGAACCATGAAATTGGCCGTTCCTGGACGAAATGAGGGCAGTCCCTCGCGAAAATACCCTCCCACGGTGGTGAACAAGGCATCCGTCCCGTCCACGTCGAGCAATTGCCCCTCGACGCGGCGGGTGATGCGATCCATTGAGTCAGTGGGAATGCCCGCAGGGTGGGTGATTCTCATCTCGACAAAACCGTCGTCGACGACGGGCAATACCTCGAAGGGAAGCGACTTCGCCGCCCAGATCACCGCCCCGCCGCAGGCGGCGACGATGGCCCAGGCCAGAAGTGGATGATGAAGGGTACGCCACCACCCGAGATTCTTTACTTCCGATGCCTCGCCATCATCATCGCCCTCTGGCGCGGTGCTCATCGAACCACTGAAGGTGGGGAGCAATACCACTGCGAAGAGAAACGAAAAAATCGCACAGACGACCACCGTCCAGATCAGCGGTTGGAAGAGCAACGCCACCAGGCCCTTGACCAACAAAAATGGCAATACGGCGGCCAGAGTCGTCAACAGTGCCCCAAATAATGGGCCCGCCACATCGACCATGGCCTCAACGGCCGCCGACGAAGAGTGTTCCCGGATGCGGCGATCGAATCGATCAAAATAAATGATCGCGTAGTCCAAGCCGAGTCCCACCGATATCAACAGGCCCGCCAGAGTCAGCAAATTGAGGCTCAACCCCATCAGGTGAAGGGTCACGATAGCCGCGCTGAGGCTGGTGCCAACAACGAGAGCCACCAATGGGATCTGGCGCTTGCGCCGCATGGTCAGCGACAGCAAAAGCATGGCCAACAACGCCCCGCCCACGGCGGCGACCACCACGCTCTGCACGGCGCTTCCAGTGACCACGGAGTCATCGTACAAGACGGTGGACTCGATGGCCTCAAAACGCTCCCCGCCGCTTACCTCGTCGACTACCGCACGTGCCTGTTCAGCCAGCGTCAGGGCATGAGCATTCGGAGAGCGATGTACGGTCACCAACACCGAAGCTCTCCCGTCCAACCGTGTACGGAGACTCTCCTCGGAGGGACGTCGATGGGTATTCGCCACGGCGTCCAACGCGACAGGCCTCGCCGCCCCCTGCACACCGAGTGGCTGTTCACCCAGCCCTTTAGCGCTCCACTCATTGGTTCCAAGCAGTCCAATCCCCTCAAATGTGGGCGTGCGCATCACGCTGCTCGGCGGAGGCTCGGTGGCCTGCAACAAGACCTCCTCCAGCGTCGACAGCTCGATCCCCAATTCGGTCTGTCGGATCGGATCGACATCGACCACCAACTCGGCATTCTCCTCTCGTCCGATATAGACTTGGTCTACCCCCGAGATGGCCTGCAGCCGGGGCACAACCCCAGCGCGCAGGCGCTGACGAATCTCGGGTGCTGATAGCGACACAGAGTTAAACGCAAACTGCAGTACGGGCTCCTCCCCTGTGGCCACAGCGAAGATACGGGGATCGGGAAATTCGCCGGGCATCTGCGAGCGCGCCCGACTGGCCCCCTGGGATACGTCTTGCAGTGCCCGATCGAGGTCGTAATCCGGCTCGAAAAACAGATCGATATAGGCCCGCCCATCGCCGGAGCGACTCTCCATCTGAACCACCCCCGCAGTACCTGCCAAGGCAGCTTCCAGTGGTTCGTTGACGCTTTCCTCGATGACCTTTGAGGTCTGCCCTGGAAGGTCACCAATGACACGCACCTGCGGGTATTGGATCTCCGGCAGCAGTTGCAGCGGCATTTGTGTCAGGGCAACGCCGGCAACGACAAAGGTCGTCAATATCACAGCCACCACGGCTGAACGACGCTGCGACAACGCCTCCAGCAACACTTCCAATATCGTCCGAATACGAATCATCGTCACCGATCCCGCCCGATCACCACTTCTCCGTCGCCCACACTTCGGGGTTCGTAACGCATCACCGTATCGCCTACCCGGAGTCCATCGACGACCTCGACGCCATCTTGGTGAGCCCGACCCAACTCCACGCTACGCCGTTCGATGGCTCCAGTGTCTGCATCCACCGCGGCGACCCAGCGCCGGTCATCATCGACGGCGACGGCCGTCCAGGGTGCGATCACGACTTGCTGTGCCTTTTCGTACGTCACCTCGATACGCCGGCGTCGATTGTCATCGACATCGTCGAGATACAATCGGGCCGCGACGAATGCGGGATGTTCGGCATCATCAAATACGACGCGATCGATCGAATACTCTTGACCGTGCTGATCGCGGACGACAAGCTCCGTCGATGCCTCCGCGAGGTGGGCCGTCTCCATATCGGCGATCTCGAGTTCGATCCCCATCGTGGAGGCATCGGCGATCTCAGCGATGACATCGCCGGCCGACACATTGGTTCCCGATGCCAACTGAAGTGATCTTACCCAGCCCGTCACGGGCGACCGAAGTACGGCGCCGGTGAAATCCCCCTCGAGTTCTGCTCTCTGCTGTTCGGCCTCCAAAAGGCGAAGCTTGGCCTCATTGACCTCCGCTGGCCCCGCAGCTCCGCGCTCGGCGAGGCCCTCCCAGCGCTTCCACTCCTGTCGAAGGTGATCGATCCGTTCGGAGAGCACAGCTCGTCGATCGCCGGCTGCCGGCCCAGCGATCCTTGCGATCACATCACCGGCATCGACGCGATCCCCTTCGCGCACCTCCATCCCCTGGATGACGCCTCGGTGTGCCGCACGCACTGGATGGACGGAAAGCGCCTGAAGTTGTCCCGACCAGCGACGCTTATCGATGACGGTTGCCTCGTGCACCGAATGCACCTCGACCTCCCGGGCAGTCGTCGATTCAGCGTCCTCCTCCGATGGAGGATCTGCTTTGGATGAGCATCCCACCATGAGCCAGACTGCCAGTCCAATGATCACACTCGATCGCATCGCTGCCATGGTCACTTCCCTGTCTGCAAGACTGCTGCCAATTCCTCCAATCTCCCCGTCGAAACACCGAATTCGACAAGTGCCAACGCCACTTCGCGGCGAAAATCCAGTTCGGCCAACGTCGCTTCCTCGAGACGACGTGTCGATGATAACACCTCCGTCCACGATCCCACCCCTTCACGCCACCGCAGTTGGGCCTTTTGGAGTCGAGAGCGAGCACTTTCTCGCTCTCGCTCAAGGATCATCGACCGCTGGCGAGCTCGGGCATCGATCTGAGCCCATGACTCGCTCTGACGCTCACCCCGTACTTGCAGACTCTTGGCCTCCGCACGAAGCGCCGACGCGCGTTGTCTTTCGGCCCGCGCCCGATCTTGTCGGACCCCAGAAAGGTCGGGGTTCCACAATCCGAATATCCCCACGTAGTACTCCGGCAATACCGCCCTCTCATAGGCCTGTGAACCATAGAGTCCGACAACTCCCCGAAGTCCGGCTTGCCAGGCCCCTTCCACTTCGATCTGCTTCGCTGAAGCATCACGGGTTTCAGCACGGGCAAGTAAGTGCTGTACCTCTGGCTGTTGACCGCCATCGCTTCCGTACTCGAAACCATCGAGGTCGGGGCCGAAGTGATCGGGGCGAACGCAGCGACCCACGAGCATGGCCAGTTCGATCAGCGCCGCCTCGTAACCATACCGCGTCTCCTCCATGACTCGCTCAGAGCGCACGAGCGCATCCTCGATGGCGGCCTGTTCGTAATGGTTTTCAACCCCGGCCGAGACCCTCTCTTCGACGGTGACCCGAAGTTCATTGAGCTCTTGGTGCCAGCGTTCAAGGGCGTGGAGTCGCTCGGCGGCCACAGCAGCCTCGACGTACAGCCTGGCAGCCACCGCGCGAACTTCGAGCTCCACCACCTGCGCTGACAACTGCTCCTGGCGCTGTAATCGCTGTGCGCTCGCTTTATTCGGTCCATATTCACTATCCAACAGTGTCCAGGTCGTTGACCCCAATATGTCGCCTCGAACACCGAATCCCTCATCGCGCTCCTCACCGGGGCGTGCTCGCTGGCCCATATCGCCCTGTGCTTGAATCGAAAACTGAGGTCGCCTCTCCCCTTCGATGGCCCCCACCTCCGAGCGCGCCGCAGACTGCCGCAGAGCACTGGCATTCACAGCCGGTTCGGCGGCAATGCTCTCCTCCCAGACTTCCTCCAATGAAATGCTTGCCCCCTCGGCATCTACACCGGTGCATTCCTCATAGGCCGCCGCCGTCGACGCAGTGAGCAATCCGCCAACTACGAACAACACACTACCGACACTGATGCGTGCTGCGATCATATTATTCGACCAAGCCCCGCGGCCCGGCGTACTCGCTCCATGACCTCATCGACGATGGGACGAACCCGATCGGCGCCTTGCGCCAGGATCTTCTCGAGATAGGCCTCATCCTCTCGAAGGGCCTCGTATTTTTCACGTCGAGGACTGAAGATCTGGTCCAATTTTTCGAAGAGATCTTGTTTGGCATGGCCGTAGCCATATCCGCCGGCGCGGTAATTGTCCTCCATCTCCGCAATTTCGTCGGCATCGGCGACCAGACGATATAGATCGACGACCGTGCAATCGTCTGGGTCCTGGGGCTCCTCCAACGGCGTGGAGTCGGTCTCGATCTGCATGACCTGTTTTCGGAGTTTCTTGGAGGGCGCAAGAGGCTCGATGAGGTTTCCGTAGGATTTTGACATCTTACGACCGTCAATCCCCGGCACGGTGGCCACCTCCTTTCGCACCTTGGCCTCGGGGAGCTTCAAATACTCTCCGTCAAAAGCACGATTGAACCTCTGTGCCATATCGCGGGTCATCTCCAGATGCTGGATCTGATCGGAGCCCACAGGCACCACGTCGGAGTCGTAGATCAAAATATCGCTGGCCATCAGCACCGGGTAGGTAAATACCCCGTGATTGATCTCTTTTTCCTCGCCCCGATCTTTGGCCGCTTTGTAAGCATGAGCGCGCTCCAAAAGCCCCATATGGGTCACACAGCTCAACATCCAGGTCAGCTCCGCGACCTCCGGAATATCCGATTGTCGAAAAAAGGCCGCCCGCTCCGGATCGAGGCCAAAGGCCAAAAAATAGGCGGTGATCTCATAAACCAGCCGGCGCATCTTGACCGGGTCTTTGACGGTTGTCAGGGCGTGATAGTCGGCGACGAAATAAAAGGCATCGTACTCCTCCTGGAGTTCGATGGCCGGCCCAATCATCCCCAGATAATTGCCCAGATGCGGGTTTCCAGTGGGTTTTATCCCCGAGAGGCTGCGCTTTCTCTTCGACATCGTGTCGGCTCCATCATTGAACTTAAACTTGGCGATCGGAATATCGGTAGCACACCGAATATTTCCTCGCCAGGATCGCTGAACGCTGCACCTTGTGACGCTGTGACGCTGAACACTGTGCGCTGAGACGCGGAACACGGAGGCGCTGAGACGCGGAACACGGAGGCGCTGAGACGCGGAACACGGAGGCGCTGAGACGCGGAACACGGAGACGCGGAGCGCTGTACGCTGTACGCGAAAGATTCCGCTAAACCCCGCGAAGGACGCTGTAGTGCTGCAATTTGTGCAAGCCCCGGTGTCGATAGCCCAATTTGTCGAAGAGCTTGGAGATTGGCTGCGACGGTCACTGCTTCCTCCGCGTCATCAGCGAAGACTTAGCGGAATCTTTCGCGCTCAGGCGTTCCGCGTGCCGAGTTCAGCGTTCCGTGCTCAGCGTTCCGTGCTCAGCGTTCCGTGTTCAGCGTCTATGGAGTTTCCCCCGATTCTTGATGGTTGCCACAAAACGATGCGATGATGCGTAATCATTGAGCCATGCACAGATGTCATTGCATCCTTCGAGAGGAGCGGACCCAAATGGATTTCACCGGGAAATCTCCCTCCTTTGTCTTCCGGATTTGGGTGATTACAACGTTGGTGCCGATGAGTTGGAGCTTCTCGGGGTGCGACGGCTGCTCGGACGATGGCGAGGACGGTGCCGGTGATTTTGGAATCGTCGACGAGACACCGTTCGACGTCGGCACCGACGACGCCGAAAATATCGCTGTCGAACAAATCTGGGAGAGCATTGCTGCCGCCGGCCGACATACCTGCGCCACAAAAGATGATGGCTCTCTCTGGTGCTGGGGACATGGCTATCACGGGCAGCTTGGCTTGGGCGATTCGGACGACCGACTCGAGCCAGAACAAGTTGGCGATGATTTCGGCTGGACGACCGTTTCTGCCGACGCCGTCTGTACCTGCGCCATAAGAGATGACGGCTCCCTTTGGTGTTGGGGAGCTGGCAACAATGGTCGGCTCGGTCTGGGTGAGGATACAAGCGACCGCCCGGAGCCAGAACGGGTGAGCGTCGATGATGAGTAATGCTAAAACACGATAACAGGGCCCGCCGTAAGCAATTCAGCCCATAATTTCGGAGGGCATCCGCAGAGATCGGAGGGCATCCGCAGAGAAGAGATGGGTTTTCGTTTCGCTCTCTGGGCAACTCCATCACCAAATTAAAGATTTCGCGAGCGGAATATCAGAAGCACACCGATCATTTCCTCGCCAGGCTAGCTGAACGCTGTGCGCTGTGACGTTGAACGCTGAGGCGCTGCTCGCGGAGCGCTGTACGCTCTACGCGAAAGATTCCGCTAACCCCCGCGAAGGACGCTGTAGTGCTGCAATTTGTGCAAGCCCCGGTGTCAAAAGCCCAATTTGTCGCAGAGCGTGGAGATTGGCTGCGACGGTCACTGCTTCCTCCGCGCCATCAGCGAAGACTTAGCGGAATCTTTCGCGCTCAGGCGTTCCGCGTGCCGAGCTCAGCGTTCAGCGTTCAGCGTTCAGCGTTCAGCGTTCAGCGTTCCGTGTTCCGCGCTCCGTGTTCCGCGCTCCGTGTTC
>SKPJ01000083.1 GCA_007119595.1 Myxococcales bacterium | reverse complement strand
TGGGGATGGACACAGGGAGTATGAGGTTGATCGACCCAGGTCGTCCGAGGTTGATCGGCCAATGGATTATGAATTTGGCGCAAAACCCGCGGCGTCCGTTGTTCGACGCCGCAATTGTAGCCCGGGCCCGACCGTAGCGAAGCGCAGGGAGTCCCGGGTAACCCGCGTCTCAAACCCCAAACGCTACAAATGCCGGACCAAACGCTACAAATCATATCCCAAACGCTACAATTGCGAGGAGAGGAGATTGATCGACGCGATGGCAACCATCAAAAGAAGAGCCGATATCCGACGGATAGATTAAAGGTGCCGGTGTTGGCGTCGCCAGTGATGCGTTGATCGAGGGGACTCATGGCAAATAGGAGAGTGCCCACTGCAGCACCGGGGCCGACCATATACTCAGCGCCACCACCGATGGCGACCCCGAATTCGGAGTTCGTCTCTCGATTTTCGCCGAAATCATTGCCGCTATTGCCGGAGGCCTCGAGGACCGATTCCATCATATACAAGCGGGGGGCGACGATGGCGTGAGCACTCAGTTGTTGCCCGGCCGGCATAAAGCGCCACAGCAGGTTGAGTTGGGTGGTGAGCATGCGCTGGCGCAGGTGCCACTCATAGCCCGCACCCGACTCGCCGAGCATCGCGTGGGTGCCTGTGTCCTCGGCGCCCGGCGCGGTGTAGGAGAGCTCGAGGCCGATCTGAAGCGGCCGGCTCATGCCGCCGACGTCGAAGGGCAAAATATAGCCGACGTCGAGACCGAAGGTGGGAAAGGAGCCCAGATCACCGAAGGGCTGGGGAGCCGTCACGCCCAGATGAGGAGCCACGGCGATGTCGGGCCCGTCGTGGCCGTTGATCGCCGGCTCATCGGCGATATCCAAATCGGCGTCGTCGTCCTCGGCAGCGACCTCGGCGGCGTCTTCCTCGGCAGCGGCTTCGTCTTCCTCGGCGTCCGCGGCAGCAGCTTCGTCTACCTCGGTAGCGACATCGGCTTCTTCAGCTTCGTCGTTTTCTTCGGCGAAAGCCGATGAGCCAACGAGCAATATCGCGAGCAGGATTAAGGCGTTGAGAATACGTCGCATGAAAAACTCCTTCGAAACACAATTGCCGAGTTGGTCGAGTGTATTACCAGTGTGCGATCAATGGGTTGTTTCACCTATGGGGTGGCGCCGGCGACGGAGTAGTCGATCGTATTGGTCGGGTCACCGCCGCCGTCGATACCACCGGTGAGATACCAGAAGCCGCGAAACGGCAGATTACCCATCCAGGCTCGTGCCTCCATATTCAGTGCGGATAGATTTGAAAGATTGGAGGGCAACGACGCCGGCGGGCAACCGGCATTGGGGTCGCATTGGACTTCAGCGTGGAATCCACCGTCACCGGCATCGCCACCTCCACCGCCACCGGCGTAGACCAGGTTGTTGTTGAGCACGGCGCCGGCCTGCCCGCTGCGGGCTCCACCGCTCAGCCCCGGATTCCCCAGAGTCGTCCAAGCCTCGAGTTGGCCGTCATCGCCGACGGTGGTGACCTGGATATCCGTGTCGCCCGCTCCGTCGGTGGCTCCACCGTACACGAAGATCTGCGGCGAAACCTCGGAGACTGCGTCGGCATTGCCGGCGTGGGCTACTGCTGCAGTATGCCCGGAGCGTGGGCCTCCCAGAAGGACATCATCGTCCCCATCGACGCCGATCGTCGGTGCGCTGACGAATTGCTGGCGGGGTCCGTCGACCTCTACCGAGAAAAATTCGTAATCGTCGCGGCGATCGTCGCTGCTATCCTCTCCGCCGATGGCGTAGATAAAGAATTCATCATCTTCTGCGGGGCTCGGTGCGTACGTGATACCGGCCGTCATTCGGCCGTGGTTGAGGGTGGCGACTTCGTGCCACATACCCAGAGAGCCCTGCGGCAGCGGGTGGTCGCCGGCATCTGGCGCTTCGGTGCCGTCGTCGGTAAAGGAGGTCTCACCGGCGTCAGCGGTCTCGTAGATCAGCGATTCACCACCGTACGGGTCGTCGGGATCGACACTTCGGTAGACTCGGTAGTAGGCGATGTCGTGATTGATATCTTCCGGGGGCTCCCAGGAAATCGTGAGCGTGATTCCGTCGATGGGAAGCCGCAACGGCTGGGGCTCAGAGGCCAGGGATTCACCACCGGGATTGGCGGGATCGTCGTCGGTATAAACAGCGGAGACCCGGTAATAATAGGTTCCGCGATCGAGCCCCTCCGGTGTCTCGTCGGGTGGAAGCTCCACGAATTCCTCGACGTCGAGGTCGATATTGACGATCTCCGGAACGTCGAGCGGGTCGAGAACGCGCGCTCTCAACACCTGGTCGCTGACGTTGTCTCCGTCGTGACCGCCGACCATGTAGAGGAAGTCATCGACACGAACACCGTCGGCGAAGGTACGCCCCGTGGGCAAATCGTAGGGAAGGGGGTTCCAGCTCTGCGGGGCTCCGAAGCGATCGATGCGGGCAAATTCTCCACTGCTCATCGCTCCACTGACGTCGCCGTCGTCGCCGCCCAGGACGTAGAGATAACGGGCGGTGCGAGAGGCCGATCCGGCGAGTGCCGTCGGCGCACGCCGCGCCGTGTTGAATTCGGTACCCGGCTGGAACTCCAAGAATTTCTGCGCCGGGTTGGTCACCGTGATCGGCGAGTACTCCCCGTAGGTTCCATCTGCGTTCGTCAGCCGCAAATAGCAGGCACTGAGAGCTTCTAAATTATTGGTGTCCACCTCGATGGTGACCAGTTGGTCACCGACGGAGGTGACACTGATATTATTCGGTTGATCGAGCTGATCTTCGTCGGTGTCGTCGTCGCCGGATTGCCGGCAGAACACCTCTACGGAGGCATTGTCTCGGAAATTGTGTCCCTCGATATCGACCTGCAGCGCCGCTTCCCCGTTGGGCCAGGAAGCGGGGCTGACGCTGTCGACCAGCGGCGGCCGCTCCTCGGTGACCTGGAAGACATCTTCGAGCACGCCCACCGAGCCGTCGGGGTTGACCACGATGAGGTCGTAGAACCCAACGGCCAATCCCGAGGGCACGATCCCGCCCAATTCAACCTCGTCGACGAATTGCACGGATCGAATCTCGCGGGCCTGCGTGGAGTCGTCGTCCGTATCGGAGGGATTTAAATAGGCGCGGGGAATGGCCTGAAATTGGGTCTCTCCGGCGTCGGGATCAGAACTGGCTGTCATCGTCACGCCCGTGGATTGGTCCTGGGCTCCAAAGGGCGGATCGATGCTCTCCAGGGCGATGGTCAATTCGTCGGTGATGGTGATCAGATCGTCGGCCTGATTGCTACAGGTGATCTCGTGATCGGTGAGGCGAATGGCGAAGTCGGCGCTGGCTTCACCTTCGTTGAAGTCGGCTTCGTCGACCTCGTCGAGGATATTCTCGGGGATGATGGCCTGGACTACATTTGGCCGCTCGTCGTCGACTTCGTGTACCAGTTCGGTGGTCTCGCCATCGGGATGGACCAGATCGACCTGGTCGATGGAGCCGCCGAAGAGTCCGGCGGCGTAGATGGTGACCTGGGTATTCATCTGATTGAAGACCACCGGGGGGTCCACGAAAATTGGCAGGGGCCCGTCGGTGACGCGCAGCTCTTGTTCCTCGTAAACGGTTCCGCAATCGCCGGGGTTGATGACCTCCAGGGTGGCGAAATCACCGGGGATGGGACCGTTGAAGGTGACTGTCGCCTGGGTGCCCTCGTCGTTGATATCGATATCGTCTTCCTCGGCCTCCACACCGGCCAGAACGAAATCGGCGCTCTCATGAATGCCGGAGCCGTTGACGGTCAAGGTGCTGCCGTCGGAGCACACGCGATCGGGAATGACAGAGTCGATCGTGGGCGGACTGGTCTGCTCCAGCGTGATGGAGTCTTCGCCACAGGCAACGGGGTCGGCGCCGATGACGGTGATGTCGAATTCTTCGCCCAACTCTTCGCGCAATTCGTCGGTGATCTCCGGTTCGAGTCCACCGCATAATTGCAGTCCGTAGTCGTCGAGGACTTCTGCACAGCCCGTTAGCTCGAAGTCCACCGCTTCGCCCCCGACCTCGACGATGATCTCTTCGCCGTCGGGGTCGTTATAAAACTGCCCCAAGATCTCGATCTCTCCGTCAAATTCGGCATCTTCGCAGAAGCCGTCGGGGTCCGCGCTTTCGATGTGGGGTGGTCCGGCGGCGTAAAATTCTTCGGATGCCGGGCTCTCACATTGCATGGGCTCGGGATTGACGACGATCATCGATGCTGCACCTTCCATGTCGGTGGGATCGATTTCGACCTCCAGCCCGGTACAGCCTCTTGTGCCCTCTTCGCCCTCTATATCGGAGCAATCGACGGCGGTGGTATCGTAGTCCTGGTCACCGATGATGACCTGTGGTGAATCGCCGTCGACCTCAAAGAGGTGATCCCCTGTGACGTCGAGGGTCACCGAGCCGTCGTTGTTGCAAAACGCCCGAGGTTCCACGGAGGTTACCGTCGGCGGTGGTACCACGCCCAAAGTGGTGTCTTCCGTGGAGTGGCAACCGACGGGCTCCGGGTTTTCCACCACTACATCGAGTTGGGTGACCAACTCATCAGTGTCGACGGCGCCTGCGAAATCACCGGCGGCAATCGCGACGGTCAATTGGGAGCAGCTCTGAGCATCCGTGTTGGGTGCCTCGTCGATGGACTCACATCCGTCGGCCGATTCCGGCGTATAGTTTCGGTCGCCGATGCGCACCTCGGGATAGCGGTCGCCGTCGATGGTGATAAAGCCCTGGCCGTCGATCTCGACGACCTGATAGTCGATCTGTTCGCTGCAGATGGGCGAGGGCTGAATGTCGTCGACCACGGGGGGATCGACGATGGTCAATGTCACTTCGTCGACCTCCGGTCGGCTGTCACAATCGGCGGGGGCGATATTCTCGAAGATGATGTCGTAGGTGCCGGCGCTGAGTGAGTCTTCTTCGACAAAGGTTGTGGCCGTGTCGCACAACTGGTGGTCGCCGAAAACCGAGTGCAGATCGCGGCAATCATCGAGCTCGGCGACATCATAGCGCTGATCGTCGACTGCCACTGTGGGGTGCTCGTCGCCACCGACCAAAAAATTCTCGCCGTGCAAGGTGATCTCGCGCTCGCCCTGGGCCACACAGGTCAATTCCGGGATGGCTTCCACAAGCGTCGGGCGGGGAAGTACGCCGACCCCGTCGTGCTCGATGGAGACGCCGCCGTTGGGGTTCTCCACCTCGATGTCGTAGACCCCGGGTTCCAATTCCAATTCGTCGCTGAGATGGATCTGCATCGTCTGGTCATCGAGCCATCGAACCGCCCCTTCGGTGGAGCCCAGCGGGCTCTCCAAAACGGTTCGCAAGCTGTCGTCTACTTCGTCGCCCGTGGGCGTCTTGCGGTGGGTCAGAGTCACCGTCGGAAGCTCGACGTTGTGGTCGGCTTCGCGGGCAATGGTATCGATCACCAGGGGACTGAAATCATCGCCGTGCAGGGTGACCCACAAACCTGGATCTTCATTGCAAACGAAGGAAGGATCAGTCGCCAACTCTTCGGGGTTGTCGGCCATCTGTGGCTCTGGTCCCGTGACCTCCTGTGAGCACGCAGATAAGACGAAACAAGCGAGTAGTAAGAGCGAGATACGGCGCATGACTTCTCCAAAAAGAGCGGACCAGGACGCGATCATATTTTTGTTTGCAGAATAGCTTGAGTTGAGCTTAAGCCCTTCGAACGGGGTTGCGCAAGTAACTGGTCCATTGAGATTTGTAACGGCTATACGGTCTGAAGGCCCGGTCGGCGATGGGCAGTTGCCCACCCATCGCCGTTGATTATGGCGTTCCGCCGGCAACGGAGAAGTCCACGGTATTACTGGGGACATTTCCAGTGGTCAGTCCACCGGCGAGAAAATAAAAGCCGCGGAACGTGACGTGTCCCATCCAGACCCGATCTCGTACGCTGACGTCGGAGAGCGACTCCCAGGAGCCTGCGCTGGCCGGGGGACAATCGCCACCACAAAGGATCTCGCTGTGATAGGCGTGGGGGCTCGGGTCGCCGTTGGTGCCGCCGATGGCCACCAGATTGTTGTTGATGGCCGCCGCGGCGTGGCCGTAGCGGGCGGCGGCGATCAACTCCGTGGTCGACGTCCAGGCCTCGAGATGTCCGTCGTCGCCGACGGTGGCGACGTAGGTCGTATTGCCCGCATCACCGCCAGGCCCACCGCCGCCGGCGGCGATCTGGCCGGCGATGGTGAAGATCTGGGGAGCGACGCCGGAGACGGAGTGAGAATTGCCCTCGTGAGCGGTGACGGCCTGCAATTCGGCTCGCGGTGATGGAAATAACATATCCTCCCCGTCATATTGGCCGATCGTTGCATCGCTGACCGTCTGCTCTCGGGGGCCATCGACCTCGATACGGAAGAATTCATAGTCGGCGCGGAACTCCTCGTCTGCATCCTCGCCGCCGATGGTGTACACGAAATGCTCGTTGTTATTGCTGGGGTTTCGGACCGACGTGATGCCGGCCACCATTCGCGGATGCTGCAGCGATGCCACCGGGTGCCAGGTGCCCAGAGAGCCGAGCCGAAGGGGGTGGGTTCCCGCGATCGGTTCTTCGGAACCATCGTCGGTAAAGGAGAACTCATCGGCGTCCAAGATTTCCAGCGCACCCTCGTTGCCAATGGGGTCGTCGGGATCGATGCTTCGATAGACTCGATAGCCCACGATCTCGTGGGTGATCGTCTCCGGCTCCTCCCAGAAGATGGAAATGGTGGCGCCATCGAGAGGCACCTTGATCGGTTGGATTTGCGAGCCCAGCGACTCACCACTGGGATTGGCCGGATCCGTATCGCTATACAGTGCGGATACCCGGTAGTAGTAGACCCCGGCCTCCAATCCATCTTCGTCCTCCGGGGAGTCGTCGACGTCCGCAAAGGCGTCTTCGTCGTAAAATAGGTCGATGTCGACGATCTCCGGGGCATCGTCGGGATCCAAGACCCGGGCGCGAATGATCTCGCCGGTTGCCGAGTCTTGTTGGGCGTCGAAACCGCCGACGATATACAAAAAGTCATCGACGCGGACTCCGTTGCCCAGGGTCCGCCCCGAGGGAAGCTCAAAGGGCAGATAGTTCCATGACTGGGGTTCACCGAAGCGGTTGAGAGGGGCAAATTCGCCGGAGGCGTAGACTTCGCCGTCCGTACTTCCGTCGTCGCCGCCGAGTACGTACAGGAAATTTGCCTGTCGCGAGGGAACCCCTGACAGGGCCGTGGGACCCCGTCTGGCGGTGTCGAAGTCGGCGCCGGGGTTGAAGGAGACGAAATTTCCGGCCGGATTCGTCACGGTCACCGGCGAGTAGTCGCCGAAGGTGCCATCTGTATTGGTCAGGCGCAAAAAGCAGGCATCGAGATGAGCCAGATTATTGGTGTCGACCTCGATAACTACCAACTCCGCGTCGGCGCTGATGATGTCGATGGAATTTGGTTCGTCGAAGTCGTCGCCATCGTCTCCGGGAGCCTGGCAGAAGACCTCCACAGTGGGGTCGTCGCGGAAGTTTTCGCCCTCGATATCGACCTGCAGCGCATCTTGATCGTTGGTCCAGGAGCCCGGGCTTACGCTGTCGACCAATGGCGGTCGCTCCTCGGTGACTGTAAATCCCTCCTCAATAAGTCCCACGGCACCGTCGGGGTTGACCACGATGATATCGTAGGTGCCGAGGGGCAGGCCGGAGGAGACGAACCCATTGAGTTGTGTCTCGTCGACGAATTGAAGCGATCGAACTTCCCGTGCGAGCGTCGAATCGTCGTCGACATCGGCTGGATTGAGATAGGCTCGGGGGGTGGCCTCGAATTGTACCTGGCCACTGGCCGGATCGTCGTCGGCGGTGATGGTCACTCCCGTGCGGTCGTCCTGGGCTCCAAAGGGAGGAGATACCTCGTCGACGGCGATGGTCAACTCCGAGGTGACCGTCAGTAGATCCTCGAAGTCGCTGGCACAGTCGAATTCATCGGTGATCCGCAGGCCGAAGTCGACGCTGGTTTCACCGCTCTCAAGGATCTGTTCTGGGATGACGGCCTGAACGACGTAGGGGCGGTCCTCGTCGATCTCGGGATCGAGGGCGATGGTGGAGCCGTCGTCGGGATGGACCAGCTTCACACCCTCGATATTGCCGCCACTGATTCCGGCGGCGTAGATCGTCACCTGGGTGGAGATACCGTCATAGGTCGCCGGGGGATCGACGTAGAGGGGGATGGGGGCACGAGCGATGTGGAGATCGGTTTCATAGCTGGAACCGCAATCTCCGGGATTGATGGCCGAAAAGGTCATCTCCGGCGGATCCAAGGGACCCTCGAAGGTGACGGTCGCTGACGTTCCGTCCGCTGCTACGTCGGCGTCGATGGCTGGCGTTCCGTCGAGGAAAAATTGGGCATCTTGGTGGATATTTTCCCCGACTACGTCCACCGTACCGCCCTCGAAGCAGACTCGCTGAGGTGTGACTGCACTGACGGTAGCTCGTTCGACCTGTTCGATTTCAATCGTATCTTCTCCGCAGGCGAATGGATCGGCACCACTGACGGTGATCTCAAAGGGTTGATCGCGCAACTCCGTGGGAACCTGGGCGTACAGTTCGGTGCAGACGTCGAGGTCAATATCGTCGAGGTCCGTCGTCGTGCAGTCGCCGAGTCCATCGACGGAGACTGATTGGCCATCCATGGAGAGGTGGGGAGCTTCGCCGTCGGGATCATAGACGAATTGACCAAAGAGGGTCATATCGGCGTCGATGGGCTCGTCTTCGCAGATCGCGGAGGGCTCGATGTGGACCAGTTGGGGAGGGCCGATGAGGGCGATCAAATCGGAGGGATCGCTCTCACAACCCACCGGGTCGGGATTGATGGCCACCAGCCGATGGGTGTCGTCAGAGATGTCGTCGGAGTCCACCTCGAAGCTCAACCGGTCGCATTGCCGGACGTCTTCGTGCACCTCGGTGCAATCGGTGGCTGTCGTCTCGTAATTTTGGCCGTCCAGAACAATTTCGGGTCCCATGCCATCGACCTCGTAGAGATGGTTGCCCTCGAGTTCGAATGAGGTGGTGTCGTCGGAGCTGCAGATGGCTCGCGGTTGGATGGAGGTGATCTCCGGAGCGGGAACGGTCTCCACCGTCACTTCGCCCTCCGAGACGCAGGCTGCGGTCTCCGGATTGGTCACCACCACGTCGTGAATGGCGACATCGAGCATCCCCGGCTCGACCTCGATGGAGAGTGTGGTGCAGCGAAAGACCTCTCGTTCCTCCTCGTCGAGGGGGAGTTCTTCACAGTCGTCGATCTCGGAGGTCTCGAAGATCTCATCGCCAATGGTGACCGTGGGAAGAGCGCCATCGATATCCAATAAGTCCTCGCCCGTTACCTCCAGGGTTCGTGTCTGTTGTTCCGTGCACAGCGGTTGAGGTGCGATGTCGGCCACCGTTGGTGGCGGTACGACGCGGACCGTGGAATCCTCGGTGCTCTCGCAGGCCGCGGTCTCCGGGTTTTCCACGCGTACGTCGGTGCGCTCAGCGGCCAGATCGCCCTGCGGGACCGTAATGGTCAGCGATTCACATGAAGTCGTCTCCGTATCGGGCGTGGGCACCTCGGTACACTCGTCCATTTCCTCCACCGGGTATGATTGTTCGCCGATGTGGACCACCGGTTGGGAGTCGCCGATGGAGACGAAGCCGTGGCCCGAGATCGTGAGGGTGTTTTCGAATTGGGCGCTGCAAATCGGATCCGGTGCAACGCCCGCGACCATCGGTGGTGGCACGGCGGTCAACAGCACTTCGTCGGTGGAGTGACAGCCCACCGGATCGGGATTGGTGACCACGATATCGAGGTCTGTATAGGCGGTGTCGTTGTCGACCTGGTCTGCCAGATCGTCGGCCTCGATGGCGATCGTCAACTCCGTGCAGCGCTCGGCACCCAGCGCGGGCGCGGTTTCTATCTCCTGGCATCCATCGGCGGCGATGGCGTCGTAGCTGCGCTCACCGACGGTGACGGTGGGATAGACCTCGTCACCGTTGTCGTCGCGCACCACGACGAAATCCACGCCGTCGATCTGCATGGCCTCATAGCCCAGTTGTTCGCTGCATATCGGAGTGGGGGAAATGGCCTCCGGCTGTGGCGGGTCGTTGACCGTGATCGTGACTTCGTCTTCGGCGGGGTCGCTCGCGCATCCGGCGGGATCGAAATTTTGTGCCCACACCTGGTAGACCCCGGCGTCAAAGGAATTTTCCTCCAGGC
>SKPJ01000260.1 GCA_007119595.1 Myxococcales bacterium | reverse complement strand
TGCCCTGCGGGCCGATATTGCGCCATCATTTGCCCGTATTGGCTCAAAATCACCCTGCTTTGACTCGTTTATGTGACCAAACCTGAAATCTAGATCTTTTTCGTCGAGGCATCGATCCGCTATGTGCAACAGGCTGCACGGAAAGAGCAGTTTAGCCGCTCGCCGTTGATTCATCAAAAAATTCGCCTAGATACTGCCCGGTAATGCTCTCGCCGTGGCCGGCGATCTCATTGGGGGGACCGGTTGCAACCAGGTCGCCCCCGCGTGGACCGGCTTCCGGCCCCAGATCTACGACGTGATCGCAGCGGGCGATGAAGTCTGCATTATGTTCGATGGCGACCACGGTGTGGCCGAGTTCGATGAGTTTTCGCAAGGCCACCAGGAGCACTGATATATCATGGAGATGGAGTCCGATGGTCGGTTCGTCAAAGATAAATAAGATCGGCTTTGTATTCCCCCGTTTGCGCCCGTCGGCGATGTAGGTCGCCAATTTGAGGCGCTGAGCTTCACCCCCGGAATAGGTATTCGTGGTTTGCCCGAGACGCAGATACCCGAGGCCGACCTCCTGCAGGGGCTTTAATTTGCGCTGGATCGCCGGTGATTCCTCGAAAAAGCTCATCGCCTCATCGACGGTCATCTCAAAGACGTCGGAGATGGACTTTCCGCGATAACGGATGGACAAGACCTCGGGGCCGTAGCGCTTGCCATCGCATGTGGTGCAGGGAATATCGACGTCGGCCATAAAATGCATCTCTACCGTGATAACCCCGGTTCCGTCACAATCGGCGCAGCGCCCACCGCGGGTATTAAAGGAAAAATCGCCCACTTTCAGCCCTTCCTCCTTGGCGGCCGTCGTTCCGGCAAAGCGCTTTCGAATATTATCAAAGGCCTTCGTATAGCTCATGGCGTTGGAGCGGTTCGATCGCCCGATGGAGGATTGATCCATTAACTCCACGCTTTCAAAGGAGTCGAGCCCCAGGAGTTCGTCAAAGTCTCCGGCCTCCACTCCCCCTTGTCCCTGCAATCGGCGCCATCCGTTATAGAGCACGGCATCCATCAGGGTGGACTTGCCACTCCCGCTGACACCGGTGACCACGGAGAGCCGGCGTTTTGGGAATTGTACGGTGATGTCTTTGAGATTGTGTTGGCGGGCCCCCACGATCTGTACACTCCCCGGTGATTGGCTCTCCATGGTCTGACGAGCCATTTTTTCGCAGGCCGTAAAGTCGACATCTGCGTTCAGTTCGTAGTCGTCGAGTGGACCGGTGTAGGTCAGCGACCCGCCCCCTTCCCCGCCGACCGGGCCGAGTTCGACGATATGATCGGCGCCCAATATGATGTCCGGATCGTGCTCCACGACCACCACAGTATTGCCCAGATCGCGCAGTCCACGCAGCACGTCGAGCAGTCGCCGTGAATCCCGGGCGTGAAGTCCGGCAGTCGGCTCGTCGAGGACGTAGAGGGTATCCGTCAGGGCCCGGCCGATGCTCGACGTAAGGTGAATTCGCTGCATTTCTCCGCCGGATAGGGTTCTCGATTGTCGACCCAATTCGAGATATCCGAGCCCGATCTCGTCCAAGTAGTGGAGGCGATGTGCTATCTCCTCCAGTAGTGGCTCGATCTTTTCTTCCAATTTGGCATCGATATCGAGCTCGTCGAAATATTGGCGTGCCTCTTCAATGCGCATATCCCAGAAGTCACTGATCAATCGGCCGTCGAAGCGCACCCGGCGCGCCTCAGGGGCGAGTCGGGTTCCACGACAATCCTCGCAGCGCTCGTAGCCTCGGTAGCGGGCTAAAAAGATGCGCACATGGGTTTTGTATTGCTTCGATTTGAGCCGGCGAAAAAACCCGGAGAGTCCGGTATAACCCGGGCCTCCGTAGCGGATGAATTCGTCGTGTTCCTCGTCGAGCTCGGCGACGGGAATGTCAGTCGGGATGCCCTGTTTGCGGCATTTTTTGAGTAGTTTTCGATGCTGTCGGCGGTATTTTCCCTTCTGAAAGCAGGCGATCGCCCCCTGTTCGAGGCTCAATCGGGGATTGGGAATGACCTTTTTGTAGTCCACGCCCATGGTCTTGCCGAACCCGGAGCACGTCGAGCAGGCTCCCAGCGAACTATTAAAGCTGAATAGCGCCGGCTGGGGTTCGATGAGGTCTTCGCCGCATTCGTTGCAGCGAAAGGCCTGATCAAAGACCATCGGTGGTTCATCGGAGCCATATTGGTAGATGAGAATTTTGCCGGCTCCCAGTGCCATGCCCGCCTCCACGGCCTCGGCGACTCGCATCTCATCGCCGTCGCGCACGACGAGTCGATCGATGATGACCGGATAAAAGCGGCGATCGAGAAGCTCTTCAATTCCCCGATCCGTGACGTCCACGGTGTCACCGTCGATATACAACCGTCGATATCCCTCGGCGACAAGCTGCTCCAACAAGGTGGCCCGATGCTCCTCTTTGGGGGCGTCGACGTTGGCGACCACAACCAGCCGGGTGCCCTCCTCCATTTGGCTCAATTCGTCGGCTACACGCCCCGGGTCGTCGCGATAGACAGGGATATCACATTGAGAGCAATAGGTCGTTCCGGCGTGGGTGAAGACCAGATGCAGGTGGTCATCGATTTCGGTGACCGTTCCCACTGTGGAGCGGGCATTGCTGACTTCGTTTTTT
>SKPJ01000610.1 GCA_007119595.1 Myxococcales bacterium | reverse complement strand
GACTATCCGCTCAACACTTGGAATAACCTCCGGATATGCCTGCGGTTTCGCGAAATAGTCATCTCAACGATTTCATCGTGGCCCTGCTCAGATTCGGAATTTCCGGATGAGAACTAACTAACAACGAAGGCACCACGTAAATTGTCTTTCGCGCCGCAGTTCAGGCGCCTCAAATAGAATGACGGGAGGAGAACCTCCTAGGGCCGGAGTATGGATGTTGCGATCGTGCGGACGAGGTCGATCCACCTCCGTCTATTTGAGGGTCGAAACTACAATTTATGGGGTGAAGTTATCGTCCCATGCGTAGATTGCTGATCCGCATTGGGCCCGGTAGTAGGGCATCCACAGTGCGCTCCCGGCGAAACGTGATTAGCTTGTATAATAAGTAGGGAAAGCATTCGAAAACCCGGGGGGGGCATATGCGCGGTATGGGGGGCGTGGGAATCTGCGGACACAGAGGGTGGAGCGCGATCGGGATGTGGATATTGCTCGTCGCAGCGCTGGTGGGATGCGACGAGAAAAAATCGGTGGACGCCAGTCAGTCCAATCCGTATCGAATCACCGATATCGAGATCAACGGAGAGCAGGAGCGCCAATCCTGGGCCCCCGGTGACGAGCATATCACACGCTGGTTGGATGCCGCTTTATTCGCCTCCGATCGGGGCCTTTCACGTCGCAAGGAGGGCATGAATATGCGGGTCGTCGTCCACCATCAGGTGCGTCTGGAACCGCTGCGGCGGGGGGCGCGGCTGGTGGTGGACGTCGATGCCGAGGCGCGGCGCAATTCGGTTTCCTCGGAGGCGCCGATGGTGACCCTGACGGCGAGCACCCAATATCGGCATCTGTTGGCCCGCGGGAGACCTACGGACCAGGTCCTATATGCTCTCAGTCGCACTCTGGGTCGTCAGGCCGTCGAAGACGTGGTCACCCAGCTTCGGCTTCGGGCCCGGGTGCGCCAGACGAACCCCGCCCACTTGTCGCGGTGGATCACCGACGAGGAGGTCCACGCTTCCTCGCGGCGCTATGCCATTCGGCGAGCCCTCATTTATGCCCCCCGAAATCTGGAGCCCGCCCTGTTGGAGGTCGTCGAAAGCAACGATGAGGAGATGGTCGTCAGCGCCGCCCGGGCACTGCACGAATTGGAGTCGGAGAGAGCGGCTTATGTCCTGATGGATGTGGCCCAGCAATTGAGCCGCGACGAGGAGTACGATCGCTATCTTCGGGTCCTCCCCCTGGTGGGGCAACTGGACGCGCCGTGGGTTTCGATCTATCTGGAAACGGTAGCCGAGGCACATCGAGTACCCCGTGTTCGCAACCGCGCCAGTTCACTGGTCGCCGATCGACCGCCGGTACTCCAGGATTATTGACGATTTACCCGCGAGGTCTGTGTGAGTTTTCCGCTGTCCGACCCCATTTTCTTGGTCATCGAGGGACTCGACGGAGCGGGCACGACGACCCAGTCTCGCCGGGTGGCTGACGCCCTTCGCAAAAAGGGACAACCGGTCTCTGTCAGTCGAGAGCCCTCGGATGGCCCCATCGGCGTATTGATCCGGCAGATGCTATCGATGCGGGTGACCATTCCCGGCGACGACGGCCAACCAGAGCCGGTGGGTCGCGAAACTCTGGCTCTGTTATTTGCCGCCGATCGCCTCGATCATATCGATGCCGAGATCGGGCCCGCTCTGGGGCGCGGCGAGATCGCCCTCTCCGATCGCTACTATCACTCCAGCCTCGCCTATCAGGGCGATGTCGACGGTGAAGAATCCGTCGATTATGGGTGGGTCCAACAGATCAACAGTCGAGCCCGAGCCCCGGATCTGACGATTTTTCTGCAGGCCTCCGTCGATCTGTGTCTGGGGCGCCTCGATGATCGGGGACGCCGCGATATCTACGAGTCGCGCGAAAAACTGGAGCGTCTCTGCCGGCGCTACGAAGAAGTAATGAACCTGCTCGACGAACGGGGAGAAAAGATCTTGCGCCTCGACGCTTCCCGTCCCGTCGACGAGCTCACCGACTGCATCGTCGAGGAAATCGAAACCTCGTTTTCCTAAAAAGACTTGGTCAACACCTCATCGTCCCGCGCCATCTCGGACATGAAGATCGCTTCCGCCGACCACGGCGTCGTCGTGCAATAATTGACGATATACCTCGATCGTGCGCTGTGCCGTGGTGCTCCACCGAAATTGTCCGGCTCGACGCTTTCCCCGCCGGGCGAGGCGGTCGGCGAGGCGATCGTCTTCCAGAATACGCCGCAATAAAAGCGTCAGCCCATCGATGTCGTTTGGCTCCACGCGCAGCGCCGCTTCGCCGGCGATGGACGCCAGCGGTTCGATATTGGCGATGATGGTGGGAAGCCCCATGGCCATCGCCTCCAACAGCGGAAGCCCGAAACCCTCGACTTTCGAGGGCAAACAGAAGATGCGAGCCTGGCTCAAGATGGCGCGCAACATCTCGTCGTCGACGTAGCCCGTCACGGTGATCCACTCGCTGGCCGTCGTATCGCCAATGCGGTTCGATAGTTTTTCGCAGTCGCCGATCAGGACCAGTTGGGCCGAAAAACCGGTATCGATCAGATGGGCGAAGGCATCAATGAGCAGCCCCAGATTTTTGTAGGGCTTGTGATTGCCGATGGCAGCGATGCAGGGCCTGTCGGGTTCCATCAATTCCGTAAAGGCACTCCCCGGCGGGCCGGGAGAGTGAAAAAAGGCCTCGTCTACTCCGTGGCCAATGGTCACCATCTTGTCGTCGTCGACATACTCGCGGGCCCTTCGGCGGGTGGGCTCCGAGATGGCGATGACCCGGTCGCTGGTGCGCAGGGCGAAGGGAATCGCCCGCCGGGCAAAGGCCTCGATACTCCGGGCCTTCACAAAGCTCGGCTGCGAGGCGTCGGGATGATCGATCCAAACGAAGTCGTGCAGCGTGGTCACCACCGGCGTATCGCCCAGTACGGCCCGGGTCCGCATGGGAAGAATATGAAATAGGCTGTGATATAGATCCGGTGGGCCCCCGCGGGCGAATGCCGACTGCAGGGCCCGATGGCCGAACATCATATTTTGAAGCCCGTCGATGGTGTAGTTGACGGGGATCTCCTGCACCGAGGGCGGCGGATCGGCAAATAGGGGCCGAGTATTGGAGCGGTGGCGAATGATCACAAATTCATCGCCCGGCGATTGATCGACGATTTCGGTGATCAGAGAACGGGCATAGCGAGCCACACCGGCGGCGGCATTCGTGATATTGCGGGCGTCGAGATAGATTCGTGCCATCGTGCTCACTCCATCTAGTAGTTCAACAATTGAGCGCTGTACGCGAAATCGCTGAGCGCTGTACGTGGAAACGCTGAGCGCTGGACGCTATACACGAAAGATTCCGCTAAACCGCGCTGATGACGCTGGAGATGGTGGTATTTGGGGGGCTCATTTCCACCCGCCGTAACACATCCGAACGATCTACTCTGGATGGTTGACAGAAAAGAGCTACCATCTTCAAAGATGCTGGATCGTCGATCATCCCCGGTGGCGACGACTCCGGCAATCCTCAATATTCCGACCCCACCACGACGGCTCGCACAGTTTTCCGCGCCCTCAGCGCGGTTTAGCGGAATCTTTCGCGCTCGGGCGTCCAGCGTCCAGCGCCCCGCGTTCAGCGTCCAGCGCCCCGCGGACAGGGCAATCCGGGATCGTATATCACCCGGAATATGGCGAAGAACCAACCAGTCTGCGCGTCCGGAAAGTATTGATCTAAATCATCGCGATAAGACGCGGCGATACATCAGTAATGCCCGGTGTGCACAGAAGCGCCAGCCGAAGCGTTGGGCCCGCCGACGACCCCTTTGTTCCAGGCGCTTTCGTATCTTTGGATTATCAAATAATTGCTGTAAAGCATCGGCGATGGCCCCCGTATCCTCCGGGTCCACCAGCCGTGCT
Organism: Myxococcales bacterium; assembly: GCA_007119595.1. Lineage (GTDB taxonomy): Bacteria > Myxococcota_A > Bradymonadia > Bradymonadales > Bradymonadaceae > SLJM01. The sequence goes on along the minus strand of SKPJ01000610.1, from coordinate 6,349 downwards.
CCGTCGGCACATATCTCGGCGGGGGCCCCCCGGTCGGAGCTCACAACCGCCGTGCCACAGGCCATGGCCTCCACGGCGGGTAGTCCAAAGCCCTCGTAGAGTGAGGGAAATAAGAACACCGTGGCCAGTGAGTACAGCGCTCGAAGTTGGGCCGCCGATACGTAGTCGAGCTGGATGACCCGCGAATTCAGGCGCCGGTCGTCGAGAATTTGCTGGAGTTCGGCGTCGGCGCCTCCGTGCAAACGCCGGACCATGACGAAATAGGTATGGGGATCGTCGCCGAATGCCTTCACAAAGGCCCGCAACGCGCCGACGTGGTTTTTGTAGGGCGTGCCCTGGCCGACGACGAGGACGAAGCGGCTTTTGGGAACGAGCCATTGATTCAGAAGCGGCCAGCCCTCGCCGGGGGGGACGGGACGAAAAAAAGGATCGACGCCGTTGTAGGTGACGTCGATGCGCTTTTCGGCGTCCGGAAAGCGGGCCGCGATTGCCTGTCGCGAGTGTTGAGACACTGTTAAGATGGCCGCTGCCTCGCGCACCGAGCGCGGGATCAGTGTGCGATAATAGGTGCCGGTGATGAGCCGTTTCCATCGCTTGGATGTGCAATACGACGGGTCGATGAGCCACATGATATCGTGGAGCGTAAAGATCGCCGGCACCGGTAGTTTCGACGGCAGCACGTTGAATGGGCTGTGAAATAGATCGACCCCCGAAAAATCGACGCACCGGGAGAGCAAAAATCGAGTGGAAAGTGAATTTGGCGCTCCGTAAAACGTCTGACAGTCCACGCGCTCGTGTTCGATGGGACGCGGTCGGCGGCGGTCGGTGATCAATGCCAGTCGAAGACGGTCATCGACATCGAGCAGATGACGGATAAGGTGTTCGGTGTAGCGACCGATGCCGCTTGCGTTTCCGTTCAGATACCGGGCGTCGATCATGACCCGGGCGTTGGTGCTCAGGACGCCGTCGTGGCGGTTTTTGGTTTGTGAAGCCTCCATAGGGTCACCTCATACGACGATCGAAGGTCGAATGAAAGAAGCGTTGCACAACTACTTTCGCAATATCGTGGGACCTCATCACGGGTGGATGACCCTGTTGAGTTTCTTCGTCACCGCGTTGGCGATCTTTGTGGTTGCCACCCAGTGGAATATCAACAGCGACTTCAAAGAGCTGTTGCCCGGCGACTCCGAGGCCGCTCAGGCAATGGAGGAAGTGGGCCAGCGCGTGGGCTCCGGCTCCTCGCTCTTTGTGGTCGTCGACTCTCCACAGCGGGAGGCCAATCGCGAATTCGCCACCGTCTACGCCGATGCGCTGCGGGAGTTGCCCCATGTGGCATTGGCTCATTTTCACAACGAAAAAGAGTTCTTCGAAGAGCATAAATTGCTCTACGTCGACGTCGACGATCTGGAGACGATCCACGACCGGATCAAGGAGCGTATTCGCGAGCAGAAAAGGCGCAACCATCCGATGTTCGTCTCCCTCGACGAGGAAGATGACGAGAGCGAAGAGGCGACCATCGACACCAGCGAGGTCGACGAGCGCTACGAAGAGTTGGCCCACCAGGACTATCGCGAGTATCTGGAGGCCGATGACGGCTACTCGCTGACCATCGTGGTCCGCTTTGCCGAGGCCTCCACCGATCTCGACGCCACGAGTCGTTTGCTCGACGAGGTGCGCCAGATCGGCGAGGACCTCGATCCGGCGTCCTATCATCCGGAGATGGAGCTGGAATACGGCGGGGGACTGGTCCACCGGGAGCGCCAATACACCTCCATCGTCGACGATATCGTAAAATCGGCGCTATTTACGATCGTCGGTATCTTTTTGGTCATCTCCCTGTATTTTCGGCGCTTTCGAGCGGTGGCGCTGGTGCTGGTGCCCCTGATTATGGCCGTATTGTGGACCTTTGCGGCCTCGTTTTTGATCTTCGGCGAATTGACGACCATCTCGGTCTTTGTCTTCGCCATTTTGTTGGGATTGGGGATCGATTTCAGTATTCACCTGCTCAATGGTTATGACCGGGAGAGGCTGGAGGGAAAACAGCCCCTGGATGCATTGGTGGAGTGCTATGGCTCAGTGGGTAAGGCGACGATCATGGGCGGGACGACCACCTTTGCCACCTTCGTGGTCTTGTCCTTTGCCCAATTCCGGGGGCTGAGCCAATTCGGTCAGGTCTCGGCGATGGGTGTCTTCGCCATGGTCATGGCGATGATGGTCACCTTGCCGGCCCTGGTGCTGACACTGCAAAAAAGATGGCCTCACGTGCCCAATAAAGAGGCCACCGTAGAGTCCTTTGCGTGGTTTGATCGGGTATTCAATGAGCGTCAATTAGCCCGTTTTTCACCGGGGCTTTTGGCGGGGGCGGTGGTGCTTTTGGGACTCGCCCTGTGGCAGCTTCCAAACCTGCATTTCGAGGAGAATTTTCGGCAAATCGGAGAGGTGGAGACCCCCTGGCAACGCATGGATTCGACGAGCGACGAGGAACGAGCGCTCATTGAATTTAAGCGCGATACGCGAAGAATCTCCCACCGGGTCGCCGACCGGGCGCTCGAGGTTCGGGCCCAGGTCGATCCCGACAGCTATGTCCCCGATCGGGAGCAGACGACGACGGGACAAAAATATACCAGTGCCCTCAGCGGTCAGCACTCCTCGACTCCGACGCTGTTGTTGATGGACGACGTCGAAGAGGCGGCCACCGTTCATCGGCATTTGGAGCGCGTCGAAGAAGAAGGAGGATTGGAGACGGTGCGCTCACTGGCCTCCATTCACGCCTTTATGCCCGGCGACGAGGCGACCCAAAAAGAGCGCATCGAGGTGCTCGAAGAGATCGCCCATACCCTGGAGACCGAAGACTTGAGCGATCTCGATGAGGATGAACAACAGCGCCTCGAAGATCTGCGCTCATTGGTCGAGGTGGGGCCGGTGACGATCTACGATATGCCCGGATGGGCCAAGCGGATGTTCCGCGAGGCCGGACCGATGGCACAAGCGCCGGCGGAGGGAGAGGAGTTTTCCTTCGAATATCTCATCTATGTCAACGAGGCCATCGACCATATGGTCGGCGACGAGGCCCGCCAATTTTTGGGTGAGGTCCAAGATGCCGCCGCGGGCAGTGGTGTCGATGTCCGTATCGGCAGCCAATCCTATATCTACACGGCGATGCTCGACGAGATCCGCTACGATGGAGCCCGGATGCTCGGGCTTGCGTTGGTGCTCGTATTCTTGCTTTTGAGCTTTTATTTCCGCAGTGTGTTAAGGGCCGGTGTGGCTCTTTTACCCCTTAGCATCGGCGCCATCTGGATGCTCGGCTTTTCGGCCTGGTTCGGCATCAAACTGGATTTTTTCAACGTCGTGATCCTTCCGGTGGTCATCGGCATCGGCATCGACGACGGATTGCATTTTTACCATCGTTATCTCGATCGCGGCCGGGGATCGATCATAGAGGTCGCCCATCACGTGGGCGCCGCGGTGGGGATGACCACCGTGACTTCCATGATTGGTTTTGGAGGACTGGCGATCACCGACTATGCTGGATTGCAGTCGATTGGATATCTGGCCATGACCGGTCTGGCATGTGCTTTTTTGGCGACCATCATGGTGATGCCAGCTCTTTTGTGGATGGCCGAAAAATACGAATGGACGGCTCTATTGCCCGATCATCAATGGCGCAAAGGATGAGTGTTTCTCAAGTTTCGAGCGATCATCACATAAACGCGACGAGAACTGGACGATAACCGAGGCGAACAGACATGAAGTGGATGACGAAGACGATGCTCATATCGGCAATTTCGGTGGCATTTATAGCCGGGGCGGCCAGCACCGCCACAGCCCAGGGATGGGGTGATGGAACGACGGGCAAACCGGCCACCGTCGACGAGTTGATCCCGCGGATGAGTTCCGGCCAGGCCTATACCGAGCGCTACAGCTTCGCCGTCGATTTTGACGACGGGGGCCATGTGGGGATGAATTTTACCATCTCCAACCTCGGCATTCGCAGCGGTTATGGGGCCGCCGAGTTTCGGTTTCGCCACGATGATATCGACAATTATCGCTACGGCGAGCGGGTCAGCCGAAGCAATTGGAGCTACGACGAGGACAATTTTGCCCTCGATATCGATAAAGCCTCCATCAAAGCCGACGGCGACGATGCATTTATTCTCAAATACAATGGCGACGAGATGCGCGCCGAGCTGCGCTTTGAAAAGCAAATGCCCATGTGGCGTCCCGGAAACGGGGAGATCCGCCAGGGCGAGGATTATTATCGATTCATGCTCGTCGCTCCCCGCGCCAATGTCACGGGGCGCATCTTTGCCAATGGAGAGTGGCATGAGGTCACGGGCACCAACTCCGGTTACGGAGATCACGTGGCGACCAATGTGGCACCCTTTGATCTGGCGAAGCGATTTACCCGGTTTCGAAATTACCAGGACAACGCCTTCGTGATGTGGCGCGAGGTTCATTTGACCGGGGATTACGGCGGCGAAAAGGTCAGTTGGGTGGTCGTGGGAGTCGACGACGAGATCGTATATGAAGATCCCAATATCAACGTCGAATTCGGCAATTTCCAACGCGATCAGGAGACGCGATACGCCGTTCCTCACGCCGCCCAATTGCAGTCCCAACAGGGCGACGCCAGTCTGCGCTTTTTGCTGAGGGGAAAAGAAGTCGATCGAACGGACCTGTTGGAGAGCTACGGCCGCGTCGCCCGTGCCGTCGCCTCCCGGGTCAGCGAGCCCTATCAATACGACGTCAGCGGTGATTACGCCTTAGAGGTCACCAACGCCGATGGCGAAAAGTTGCGTATCACCGGTTCCAGCCACATGACCGTCGATTACGTCAATCACTGACCTCGTCAAGCCCCCCCTCATTATCCCCCCGGCAGCTTGCTTTGCGCCGCGGGGGACTTATTACTTCAAGCTCAGCGGGGGAGTGCTCGTGCGCCGACAGCTCAAGTAGGACTTCGCCCACATTCCGTCATTCGTAGACGTAAAGAGAGGACTCATGGATCGCTTTGGAAGGGAAGAATTTCGTCAGCTTCTGGAAGTCGACAACTCCCCGGCTGTATCGATCTATATGCCGATTGAGCGCACCGAGTTGACCAATAAGGCACTTCGATTGCAATTTCGGGCCCACGTCGACGATGTGGTCGACCGCCTCCAACAGGCGGAAAGCGTCGACGACGCAGACCGCGAAACGATCGTCCATCGGTTGCGCGAGATGGTGGAGGAGCGCACCTTCTGGGATCGCTCCGGTGATGGGGTGGCGGTCTTCGTCGCTCCCGACTTTGAGGCGGTGTATTTTCTCGCCGAGCCCTTCGACAACCAGGCCGTGGTAGGGTCTAATTTTCACACCCGGCCACTTCTCGATCATATCGCCGCCCCCTCCGATTTCTGGGTGCTCGCCATCGGCGAGAAGGAAGTCTCGTTCTGGGAGGGTTCTCCCACCGGTGTGGAGTCCGTCGAGATCGACGATCTGCCCAAGAGCCTGCAGGAGGCATTGATGATGGAAGAGGAGCCCGATCAGGACGGGCTCAACTACCAGACCGGCGGAAATTATACCTTTGGAGGACGTTCCACCGACGTCGGCGGTGGCCGGGGGCTTCCCTCACCGATGTATCACGGTCATGGCGGCGGAAAAGAAGAACATAAGGCCTATCTTCGCCGTTACTTCTCGGAGGTCTCCAAGGGAATCCGGGATTACCTCGGCGGCGCCGAAGGTCCCGTGATCTTGGCGGCCGTGGACTTTTGTCATCCCATCTTCAAACAGGCCAGCAAGCTGCGCAATCTCGCCGACGAGGGCATTGAGGGCAACGTCCATTTCTGGAACGACAAACAGATCTACGAGGCGGCCTGGCCGATCGCCAAACAACAGATGCGCCACCGCATCGATGAGGCTCTCCAAAAATGGGAGCGGGCCTACGGCCGCGGCAGCGCCGAAGTCGATCCCGTCGCCGTGGGACGGCGCACCGTCGAGAATAGGGTTCACATGTTATTGCTCGACGAAGAGGCTGAGATGTGGGGGCAATACGATCGAAATACGGGCCTCATCGAGGAGCTCGACGAGATGGCTGAAGGCGATGAAAAAGCGTTGGCCGTCGATGTCTACGACGAGATCGCAGAGACCGTCGTGCAGCGCGGTGGCCAGGTGGTTGTAATCCCCTCTGAGGAGATGCCCTCGGAGACCGGTATTGGCGCTATTTTGCGTGGAAATGGCGGTTGATGCCGTATAGCCCCCATCGGGCCCTGTGCCCGTGGGGGGCTTTTGCCGTGGCTGGCCAACGGGTATGCTCAATATCTGAATGTGGGCCACCGATGGATATGACCGATGAGTATGGGACCCAAACAGCCGG
>SKPJ01000374.1 GCA_007119595.1 Myxococcales bacterium | reverse complement strand
CTACGGCGGTGGGGGTGCCCAGGCCACCGGCGGCACCGATGCGGATCGGCCGGTCGTAGCCGCGGGCAGTGGAGATCTGAGCGGCCTGGTCGACGAGTTCCGGGAGCAGGGCCTGTAAGGGCCGGCCGTCGGTGTGGCCTCCGGAGTCGGCCTCGGCGGTGATGTCCTCGGCCACGGGAAGTTGCATCGCCAGTCGGGCCTCGCGTTCACTCAATTGTTGGGCCTTCACCAATTTGTCGAGCATCGCCTTCGGCGGCGGCTCCATAAACCGGCGGGCAACTTCGAGGCGCGATACCTTGGCGATGACCAGGTTGCGGCGCTGAATTCGGCCCTCGGCGTCCCTGCTCAGTCCCGTGCAGGCGTATCGCACCAGAGGAAGGGTGAGTTTCATAAATGCCGAGGCCGATAGAGTTGTCACGCTTCGCTGCAGGTATAGATCGACGACCTGACGTTCCACATGGGGTTCGTTCGGCGAGTGGATGAGGTTTGCTCCCCAGGGGAGGTTCGAAGAGCCCAGGGCATCTTCGATGCAATCCAAGTCGGCGGCCACTCGCTTCGGGGGAAGGCCCGCCGTACCGAGGATGCCGAGCATGCCCGCTCGTGCCATTTCGACGACCATCTCGACGCTGGCGATTCCCCGGGCCATTGCACCCGCCACATAGGGAAAGCGCGCGCCATGGACCTCGCAAAATTGTCGATTTCCCAGCCACTCCGGGTAGAGAGGGGGGAGGGTGGCCATCCACAAAAAGTCCGAGGCGCTGCCGTCGAAGTGGCCGGGAGTGAGGTTTCCGCCAGCGGCGACGCCGAGGTGGCCCGTACCGGGGTGGGCCACGACGTGAATCGTCTCCCTCACGCGCTTTACGGCGCTCACCAGATCGTCGGTGTCGAAGATGGGCGGGGCCTCTGTTCGGCCCCAGAGCCCAAGGGGGGTTAGCTGACCGCGCGTGGGTTTCCGTGCTGACTCAGACATTCACCAATTATCCAGATAATGGAAAATTTTATATGCTGATTTTTGACGGTGTGACTTCGCATTATGACGATCCAGATATAGGAGTTCAGCGATCAATACAAGGCGAAGCGGTTGCTCGATAGCTCGGCACCGAACCATCTGGAGTGGATCGTTTTTTGTTTCGATGATGGTGGGAGAGCCTCGACCGTGGAAAGCGAGGAGGAGAACCACCTGGGGTGAGGGGCGTTCTTTTTATCGATGATTGGGGTTTAGCAACCATCGTCTATTTCCTATGTGTGTGGTCAACCCCCGAATTGGAAATTTCGGTCGTCTTTCTCCTCCTGGATCATTCGCGTTGTCCGAGGGACGTTCAAACGGCTTGAAGCTGCGAGGACTTGCTCCGTTTCCTATACGTGGTCGTCGTGTTCGACGCCTGGCACCCTGTGTCGTTTCCGGTATGTGGGACGCCGTCATTTAGGGCACGTAGATCTTACATCTACGAAATAGACTCCACGGTCATCCCAGCGAGCATGGCCAATGCCCGCATCCTCAATAACTGTCTGCTCGTCGCTCGCCAATCGGCGACATCTTTCCTGTTGGTCCTCCGTTACCCTGGTCGTCGTTACTCGGACACCTTGCTATTTCACCGGCGCGTAGTCGTACGGCTTCTCGTCGCGAAGGATTGCCCGGATAATGAGCGCCAGTCGGCGCGCTACGGCAACGACAGCGATGCTGCCATTGCGACGGTGTTTTATCCGCTCATAAGTCCGGTTCATCGCCTCATCATGGCGAATCAGCGTCCAACACGACTCCACCAGCGCCGTTCGTATTCGTCGGTTGCCGGCCCGGGTGATCGAGCCTTTCCTCGTCCCTTCACCGCTCGACCACTCACTCGGCACCAGCCCCAACCAACTGGCGAACTCTTCGCAGCGATCAAATCGCGATATATCACCGGCCTCCAAGAGCACTGCCATCGCTGTTAGCAGCCCCACACCAGGGATACTCTGCAACAGCTCGGCCTTCTTCTTCCACTTCTGGCTCTTGGCCAGCTTGCGAAGTCGGGCGTCCAGCCGCTTGATCTGAAGATCCAAGGTCTCAATGGTTCTTAACAGACAATGGATTGTCAGATTGAGATCACCACTTTCGCTCGGCCCCTGCTCCAACCAGTTCAGATACGCTTTCGACCAGTTCGCCTTGAGTCCCTCCGGAGCGCAAACGCTGTGATAGAGGAGTTCAGACTTGATCTGAGCTTTCAGCTGCTGGCGATGCTTGACCAACTGACCCCGTGTTCGAAGCACTTCGCGCTGGTGGTAGTTCTCTTCGCCCAGATCGTGAATCGCCGGGAGCATTCCGGCACGTGCCTGCTCGGCGAGGTCGTAGCTATCACGTGCGTCCGTCTTAATTCGCTTTCTTCCCTGGCGTTGGCGTACGTGCGTGGGGGGGCAGATAAACGCCTCGCAGCCGAGCTCCTCAAGCCAGTGCTTGAGCTTATAACCTGTCGGACCGGCCTCGTAGACCGCGGTGATCTGCGTCGTCTCCAGACGCCTCACCAGGCCTGCCACGTGTTCCCGGCCATGCGGCACCGATCCGGCCCAGACCTGTTCTCCCTCTTCGTCCAAAATCGTGATGTGAAGCGAGACCTTATGGACATCGATGCCCATCCAGACGTTTTGGGTGGTTGCGATCGGCTCGGTCTTGAGTTTATAAGTCTTCATGGGTCATCCTCCCTGTG
>SKPJ01000516.1 GCA_007119595.1 Myxococcales bacterium | reverse complement strand
ACGGATCATCCTCGCCGTCGTCGCCGTCGTATTCGCGGCGTGCCTGATGGTCGCACCGCAACTGGAATTCAATTTCACACCTCAGCAACTCTTTGAGTCGACCCAAGACGCCCACGAATACCGCGAGATCTTCGCAGAGCGCTTCGGCCGAGAGGACAACCTGGTCATCATCTTGGTGGAGGGCGATGATCTGCTCTCCGCCGAGAGTCTGCGCCCACTTCGTGATTTAACGTACCAATTGCGCCGTCACGACCAGCTTATCGATGCTCAATCCGTCGCCACTTTGGCCCTTCCCCGCCCGGACAGCCTCAACGCCGAGCCACACCTCGGCGGCCCACCACTTCGGTCCAATACCGAGTCCGCCGACAAACCGATACGAGGGCCGGCGGTCGATGAAGAGGATGTCCGCGCTCTCGCTGCATACGCCGCCGGGGAACCGCTGATAACGGACCGCCTCATCAACTCGGAAGGGACGACGGCCATGATCGTGGCCTGGATCGACGCCGACGTCCAAGACGTGACAAAACTGGCCGAAATCACCGAGCAAATCGAAAAAACCATCGGGCATTACACCTTTCCCGATGACGTGACGTTGAAAGTGGAAGGCATTCCCGCGTTACGTGTCACCATTGTCGATCACCTCCGAGGTGAGCAATTTGTCTTTGTGCCCCTTACGGCGGCGATCTTCTTTCTCATCTTGCTATATCTCTTCCGCCGTCCCAGCGGAATCGTGTTGCCCCTCGGTACCGTCCTGATCGCACTCACGGCCACCACCGCCCTGTTGGTGGCGACCGGGTCGAGCATCAATATCATCAACAACGTCTTGCCCACCCTGATCTTCGTCATCGGGATCTCCGATAGCATCCACATGATCACCCGCCACACCGAGGAGGTGGAGGTTGGGAAATCGCACGAAGAGGCGGTCAAGGCAATGATCCGTCACACCGGACTTGCCTGTCTGCTGACGACGAGTACTACGGCGGTCGGGTTTTTGAGTCTTTTGGTCGCCGAGACCACCATCTTAAAAAATTTCGGCTGGCAGGCTGCGGCGGGCGTAATGTTTGCCTATCTGGCGACGTTATTCTTCTTATCGTCGGCGCTGACCTTTATGAAACCCGCACGTCGCGGTGGAACACCCGGCGCTTCGGCCCATTCCCCGCCGCTATTGGAGCGCACTCTGATGGCGGTTGGAAGCCGGTTGCTCGCGCGCCCGTGGACGACGGTCACAATCGGGCTGATTCTGGCCGGCTCGGTAGCCATCCATGGCTCGAAGGTCAATATCGACACCACCATTTTGGAGGTCTTCTCCGAGGATCACCCCACCTACCAGGCCACCCGGACCATCGAGGACGAACTCGGCGGAATATTGCCGCTGGAAATCAGTCTCGAGTCCGACGAACGCGATCGATTCAAAGACCCGCAAATCTACGCCTCCATTGACCGTATTCAGCAATTTGCTCAGAGCTTTGACACCGTCTTGTCCACCGAGTCCTATGTCGACTATCTGCAGACGGCTCGGGTTGCCATTACAGGAGATACCGCTCAGCGAGCAGAACTACCCGAAAATCTGGAGCAGATCGAACAACTCCTGCTACTCATCTCCGACGCACCGGACACTGACGGAGGGATGTCCAACTTCGTCACCGACGATTTTCGCAACGCCCGCATTCTGATCCGTGTCTCCGATGCCGGGGCCAACTCCCACCTTGCGCTGGCTAACGAGTTGGAAATTGAACTGGAGAAGCACTTCGGGCATTACGACGACATTGCGACCCATATCACCGGCGACGCCTATGTGGCCTCCGCCGCGCTTAGCTCCTTTACACGAGACCTACTCTATAGCTTATTCTTGGCCATCGCCGTCATCTTTACCTTGATGACATTCACCTTCCGGTCCCTCAAAATCGGCATTATCAGCATCCTGCCCAATTGCTTACCCCTCCTCATCACCTACGGGTATATGGGGCTGACCGGGATCAGCCTGAACACCACGACGATCATCATCTTCGCCATCAGCCTCGGTATCGCCGTCGATGATTCGATTCATTTTTTCGCCCGTTTCGTCGAAGAAAAGCAACGAACCGACGATCTCAAGCAGGCAATCCTCAACACCTATTTCGGTGCCGGGCGAGCCATCTTATTGACCAGCATCTTGCTGTTGATCGGGATGACCGTTCTTACATTCAGCAGCTTCGTCCCGACGCAGCAATTCGGCCTTCTCACGGGGATTACCATTGGCAGCGCCATATTGGCCGACCTCGTCATACTCCCCGCCCTGATTTATCTGGTATACTCTCGGTTTCCCGATGCATCGCCGTCGCTGCCCATTGGGCATCAAAGCACCAAGGCCGATTGACGGGGCACCGAGGCAGAAAAACTCCCACACGAGCTTGAGAGGCTGTCCAAAGGCATTGCTAATGCATCAGGCCGGGGGTTCGATGACCTCCATGCCATACATATAGGGGCGCAGCGCCTTCGGGACGGTCACCGTGCCGTCTTCGTTTTGATAGTGCTCCAGAATTGGAATCAACAGTCGGGGACTGGCCGCCATCGTATTATTCAAGGTGTAGCAATGCACCGTTTCACCGGAATCATCCCGGTATCGTATCCCGCTTCGCCGCGCCTGGTAATCATATAAGCTCGAGCACGAGTGGGTTTCCGAGTATTTCTGACGCGACGGCATCCAGGT
>SKPJ01000480.1 GCA_007119595.1 Myxococcales bacterium | reverse complement strand
TGTCGGTCGATACGAACTCAGCACAGGCCGACGACGGCGAGCTGCACTGGTCGGCCCAGATGCGCTGGGGACTGGAGTACGATGATAATCCCCATCGCCTCGAATCCTATGAAGACTCCGGTGCCGCGCTGATGCGATACCTACTCGGCGCCGACATCGTGACCGATACCGGCACCTCGGGGCAAGTTACGGCCGCACTGCGTCACGGAGGCACCCGCTTTTATGACGCCGGCGACGCCAATGCACTGGTTACCCAGGCACGCAGTTCGGGCACCTGGTGGCCCCGGAGCCGGCTGAGTCTGCAGGTTCGCGGTGACGTCAAAGATCGCACCGAATCCGGCGACGATCGGCGCGACTATACCCGCGGCGGCGGGGCGGCACAGGCCGGCTGGTCCGTCGGTCCGCTCCGTTTGTGGAGCGAGGGCGGATGGCGGTTTCTGGCCTTTAAGCCCACGCCGGCGGTCAGTCATAACGGACCGCGAGTGGGCGCCGGGTTGCGGTGGCGAATCCGCGACGATCTGGCGCTCAATACGTCGTGGGGCCGCACCTGGCGCTCCTACGCCACCACTGCCTGGGAGGTGGTCGACGATCGATTTGTGCCCGTCGGCGACGGAGTGCTCCGGGACGACCAATACGACCTGTGGAGCACGGCGCTCGGATACCAGGACTTCGCCGATGCACGCCTTCGATATCAATACGCGCGCAACCGCTCAAATTCCCACGGGCAGCAAATGAGTCGTCACAGCGTCGAGGCTACCTTGACGGCGCCGGTGGTGTGGGACATTTTTGCCTCCGTCCGCGGCGAAATTCAGCAGACGCGATACGAAGATCCAGTGTTTATCGACGATTCTTTTCACCTCGACGAGGACAATCGAAATACGCTGGTCGCCGCCGTCAGCCGCCAGGTTACAGGCCCATGGGATGTGGAATTGAGAGCTAGCATTTTTTCGCAGGAGTTCGGGGTCCGAGGAGATTACTCCCGCAAGACCATAGCGATCGCCGTGCGGGGACATTTTGATGATACCCAATAATTTTGTGTTCTCGGTGGGAGTTGCTCTGATGGCGATGGCGGGGATTGGATGTTCCGCGTCGACACTCAATGAGCTTTCGTCGAGGCAACTCGACGGGGGGTTGCAGGGGTTGGCGGCACACGATTACGAATTTTGGGAGGAGTGGACGTCTCGCCAACCGGCATCGATGGCGGTGGGCGAAAATTTGAAACCGGTGACCGTATTTGACGCCTGGCGCATCGACGATGCGGCGTTTCGAGAGCCGGTCTGGGATGCCACCTTTCATGTCCTGGATGCATTGCGGGCCGCCGTCAGTGATGAGTCGCAACAGCGGGCGTTGCAATCGCTGATGCTGAGGTTGGAACCGGGACTTGCGGAGGTGGAATGGGAGGCCGCTTTCGTCAGCCAGAAAAAGGGTCATGCCGAGGGGATCGTGTTGCGGATGGCCACCCCCAAGGGGGTTGGCCTGTGGATTGAGGGACAGCGTTTGAGCGGGGATTCCAATACCGCAAAGCGCTGGACTTTGCGGGCTGAGCCGGCTGCCGAAGAGGTCCCGGGGATGACCGTATGGTGGGCCCACAACGGGGAGCGGTGGCAGGCCGAGGTGGCTTATGAAGCCGGCGCTCGGAGACCGACATCGCCGCTTGAGAACGACATGGGGTGGGGACCATTTATAAAGGCCTGGGAGTCTGCTCTGTGGCAGGCGTTGAGCGATCGGGAGTATCTGGAGCCGTCCTTTGAGCGAATCGACGGCAAAAAAGCCGATCTGGCGCCCGGCTGGTCCGCCTCGCTCGGACAGGCTGTGCAGATGCGAGGCCTCGACGACTTCGTCCGCGATACGGTCTTTGCGCCTCGCACCACCGGCGATACGCTGGAGCAATTCAATGACTGAACAAAGCTCCCCCTTGTTGGCGGTCAGTGACCTGTCGTGGATTCCACCGGGTGATGACGAGCCGCTGTGGAGCGGTGTGTCCTTCGTATTGCGCGGAGGCGATAGGGTGGTCCTGGAAGGACAAAGTGGCTCGGGCAAGTCCACATTGCTTCGCTGTATCGTCGCTCTCGAGGATCCAGCCGGTGGAGCGGTGCGTTGGCGCGGAGAGACCGTGGGTGAACACAATATCCGGCGCTTTCGAAACCGGGTATTATACGTCCATCAATCGCCGGTTCCCATCGCCGATCGAGTCGGTGACAATCTCGCCTTTCCGCGGCAGATTCAGCGCGAATTCGACGGCGATGCCGACGTCGCAATGAGCGAGGAGGAGCAGCGTGAACTCCTGGATCGCTTCGGCCTAGAGGGAATTGATCGGTCGCGGCGATTCGACGAGTTGTCGGTGGGTGAACAACAGCGGGTGGCATTGGTGCGCTGTTTTACCATTCGCCCCGAGGTGCTCTTATTGGACGAGCCCACAGCCTCTTTGGACGACAAAAACGCCGCGCACGTAGAGGACTACGTCAACGAATACCTTGGACAAGAGCAACAACGGGCTGTCGTCTGGATCAGCCATGATCGCGAGCAACGACAGCGGCTCGGCGGGCGAGTCCTCGATATGGCCGATTTTATTTAGTTCCCATCCGGAAACCCCATGAATTTCGCAATGGCCGGCTGAAATCGCGATCTGACTATCCGCTCAACACTTGGAATAACCTCCGGATATGCCTGCGGTTTCGCGAAATAGTCATCT
>SKPJ01000192.1 GCA_007119595.1 Myxococcales bacterium | reverse complement strand
CGCACGGGATTTGGCTTCGACGAGACGCCGAATACGACGGAGGACGTCTACGCCATGTATTACGGCTCGATAAGCGCCGAGACCTGTGATTTTCAGGCCCGCTTACATGGGGAGACCGTGGATTATGAGTTGGTGGCTCACGCCGACGAGATGGAGATCGATCTCAGTGGCTTTTCGTCGCTTACAGAGGGGATGGTCCTGCATGTGGAGGATGTGGCGTTGAGCGCGACCTTCGACGAGGAATTGATACTCGTCGACGACGCCGTTCTGAGCGGTCTTTTGAGCGATGAGGGACTCGACGAATTGCTGGAGGCCGCGCGAGAGCAGATTCCGATTTCCCGCGAGCAGGCCATGGAGCTTCTCGACCCCGATGACACCGGCGAGATCCCGATCGAATTGGAGTTGGAGGGGATGCGGGTCAACGTCGAGGGGTTTATGGACGCCTCCGAGGAGACCACGCCCGTGGAGCCCCGCGAGGAAGAGCCGTGTTGCCCGGAGGGATTGGAAGTCGGCGATTCGGTGATCCCTTATTTGACGTGGGATCAGCAGGGGATCGACGACCGACAGCGAGAGTTGTTCTTGATGGCTCTGCCCGAATTTCGCGACGACCCGAATATCGCCATGGTGAGCACGGCCCATCGAAATGGCGACGGAGAGATTCATTACGAGGTCTATAACGGCGGGGCGCTCGAGGAGGGGCATATTATCTTCACCCGCCACGCTGGTGATGACGGTGAGGCGCCCGGTTTCGAGATCATCGAGCATGTGGGAGTCAACCCGCTGGCGAATACAGAGCCCACGGCGCTGTCGAGTTACGAGGAGTTTTTGGCCACCGGTGGCAATCCCAACGAGGTCACCTATGCCGACCACGGCTATTTCTCCGGTGATCCGAGGCTCGCCTTCGTGCCGGCAGACCAGATGCACTATCCATTTGCGATGGAGCGGATCACCCAGAATTTCGACGATCCGCGCACCGGTGATCTGATCGTGATTCCGGCGAGCTGGTCCACCGGGGGGTTTGGAACCCACGGAAATCTTGGGGCCCTGCAGAGTCGGTCTCCGCTGTTGATCTCGGGGCCCGGGATACGGAATGCACAGAACGGCGACGGCGACGATGCTACCGTGGAGCAGATGGGTAACGGGGTCGACACATTGCTGCTCGACGCCGCGGTGCGCCAGGTCGATATCGCTCCCACGGTGGCCGCAGCGCTCGGCGTGGAGCACACCACCGGTGTTGGGCCGGACCTGAGGCTTCGCGACGATGTCTATCTGGGATGGCAGGACGGCCGGGTGCTCGAGGAGGTCTTTACCTCGGAGGCCCTGGACGCCATCGCCGCCGGTGAGCCCGTGGCAGAACACGCGGTGATCATCATCAACGACGGGTTGACCAACGCGGAGTTGTTATTTCAGGCGCTCACCGACGACGATGATTTTTCGGTCGACGCCTATCGCGACTTCTTCGCTGCCGGTCTGGCCTATCGACACGGCTCGATCTCGAATTTTCCGTCCAATACCTATCCCGGTCATAATACGGTCGGCGCCGGCGCGTGGGCCGGTCACCACGGGGTTGTGGACAACGCGTTTTGGGATCGCGAATTGGCCACCGAGGCCCGGCCCATCGGGGAGCTCTTCGAGACGGAGTATTTGATGGGCAGCGCCCATCCGAATCTTCCCGTCGAGACGTTGTTCGAGGCGGTGGTGCGCTCCCACGGAGGGTTGGAAAACGGCGTGCTGGCGGCGAGCATCAACGACCCGTCGAGCCGCGGTGCGGAGCTGGCGACGTTGGAGCGGCGGCATCCGATGGGATTCCAGATGCCCGACGAGGCCGATGACATCGAGATCGACGGCGAGTTGCATTCACCTCCGCCGGCGGATCTCCAGGACTATACGGGGGTTATGGACAACGCCAGCCTTCAGACCTTCGCCGAGGTCTATCAGGACCATATTCGGCGCGGTGAAGAGGGAATGCCGATCCCGAAAGTGTCGATCGTCAACTTCGGTTCCACCGACTCCGCCGGTCACGCCCACGGTCCACACGGTGATTACGAGCGCTACGAGGTGATCTCACGGGTCAATCAGCGAATGCGAATCATGCTCGAGGTCTTGGAGTTTCTGGAGATCGACGACGATACGATGATCGTATTGACCAGCGATCACGGCATGGAATTGCAGGATAGGAGCCGTTCGTCGTCTCGATCACGGGCCCTCGTGGAGGCCGGGTTGAGCTTTCGAGGGCCCCGATTTTCCCATTATTTCAAGGAACTCGCCGTGGAGTTAGAGGAAGTCGCCGAAGAGGATGGAGATATTCGATTCAGCTTTCGGGTCGTCGATCGGGGTACGAAAAATGCCGATGAGCCAGTGGGCGTCGACGAGATCGAGGTGAGCGTGGTCAATGACGGCGAAGGCGAGCCGGTGCTCACGGATCAGGAGGGCTATGCCGAGGTTGTGGTGACGCCTGAGGGCGGCGCCGACAGCGTGTTATTTCAATTCGATGATTCACACTGGAATATGCATCGCGAGCGTTTCGGGTTTTGAAGGACGAATATGAACTACAGCAGTGAGTTAGGGCGAATAGTTCGGGTGGTCACAGCGGGATGTGCCCTTGGGTTGGGGCTGGTTGTGAGCGCTCCGGCCGCCGCCGGTGACGCGCCCGATTGTTCGGAGCAATTGGAGCAAGTTCCACGCGACGGGTCGGTGGTCG
>SKPJ01000287.1 GCA_007119595.1 Myxococcales bacterium | reverse complement strand
TCGGAGTTCCTCTGCCGTTCGCTCCAATTCCCGCTGAAGCTGCTCCAATTGATGTTGGGAGGCGGAGTTGCCAAAATTTTCGCGCTGCTCGGCGGCCTGTTCCATCGCCTCCCGAGCATCGTCGAGCAATTGCTCCTGGCCGGGGGGGATATCACCGTCGAATTGTTGGGCCAACTCTTCAAAGGCATCGCGGTGCCTTTCGTACAGGTCCTGCAGGCGATCTTCATGGCCATCGAGGTGGTCGGCAAAGCTCTCCAGAATACTGGCCAGCCGACTCGATTCTTGTTCGTCGAGCTCCTCGTTTTCGAGACGTTCGGCGAGTTCCGCCAATTCGTCGGCTGCGCTCTGTAGATCGCCGGTTTTCATCGCCTCCATGGCCCGTTCGAGTTCGGGGTGCGCCTCAAGAGCCTCTTGTTGCTCTGCTGCCGTTTGTTCGGCTGCATCGGCCAAAGCATCGGCCATGGTTTCCAACTCGCGCTGTTGCTCAGTATCGGCGAAACGGTCCTCTACGAGCTCATCGATTCGTCGTGCGAATTCGCGGTCCGATATCTCTCGGTTTTCCGCGGCGTCGAGCAGCTCCTCAATGGCGTCGGCCAGTTCCTCTGCCTCCTCGTCGGGCAAGTCCTCGAGCTGGCGACGAAAGGCCTCCAGGCGGTCGCGCTCCAGTGCTACGGTGGCGTCGTCGAGAACCGGAGCATACTCTACTTCAAAGGGCTGCGGCAGCGGTTCTTCATGATCGTTCATCGGTATGATGCCGATGGTCAATACCGCTACCCCTACCAGGGCCAATAAGATCGTATCAGGAGGTCTTCGCCAGGGCGCGGCCTCCCGGGGATCGACGTGGTCGGTGTGGCGAAGGGCGTCGCGCAACTGGGCCCTTACAAAGGCATCGTCTTGGTCCGATAGGTCGTCACGATTCGCCAGGGATAGGGCGGTCGAGAGGCGATCGTGGAGTCCGTGGGTTCGGTCTAGTTCTTGAGCTGCGGCGACGGTGTCGATGGATTGAAATGCTCGAAACAAACTGGCCGCCACCGAGACCAATACGGCGGCCAACACCCAGATCCACCAATATTGCGATTGAGCCCACCCGGTGCGGATGGCGGCGATGCCCACGCCGCCGATCATCAGTCCCAGACAGGCCCCTTCGACCACCCCGGCGACGGCGCGCTGAATGCGCAGCCGACGTTCAAAGCGCTCGAGCAACCGCTCGATGGAATCCAATTCCATATTCGATTTATCCGGTCGCTGATCCATTGGCTACCATTGGAGTACAAGTGAAAGGGGCAAATACGGGGCCCAACGTCTGGAAGGGGACATCGGGGCTACCCTATTCCACACTTCAAAAACCGGGAAGATCGAGCAGTTGATCCATTTCGGAGTCGATCTCCAACTCCGGGGCGATATCATCGGTGGGTTGAGCCCTCAACATGGGATCACCTTCCTCGGGAAAATAAAAGGAGGGTTTGTCATCGAAGGCAGCCTCCATCTCTTCTTCCGATATCCGTTCTCGATAGTACATGGCCCGGATATATCGCGACATGCGGCGAAACCAATAGGCATTGATCTCACCGGCGTCGTAATACCGGTGAAAGCGCTTCGGGCTGGGCACGATGCTCACCAGCCACGCCACCTCCGAGATCGTCAGCTCGTCGGGACGCTTTCCGAAGTAGTATACCGATGCTTCGTGAATACCGTAGATCCCCGGCCCGAATTCAATGATATTGAGATAAAGCTCGAACATTCGCTCCTTGGGAATATCGGCGACGCTCTCCATCAACCAGACCAGGGTGACTTCCTGGAGTTTTCGCGACAAAACTCGGCTTCGATCCAAAAATAAGTTCTTGGCCAACTGCATACTGATGGTACTGGCGCCGCGGACGTATTCGCCAGCCTCCAGATTCGCCTCCACGGATTGACGAATGGCGAGGTAATTGAACCCGGAATGCCTGAAAAAGGAGGTGTCTTCGGTGGTCATGATGGCGCGAATTACGTACGGAGAGATGTGGTGTAGCGGTACGTATACGTAGGTGCCGTGGCGGTCGGGATCGATCTCGATCTCCGTCTGCTGGTAGTCCAAGGGATCGGGCTCTTGAAAGACCATTTCCTCGACGGGCAAGACCTCGTCGGTGTCGATAAATTCCGGTTCTTCTCGTGGCTCACTTTCCCAGGGGGACCAGAAACCGGTGGACGCTTCTTCTTCAGTGTCATCCCAGGGCTTGTCGGCCGACTGAGACAAGGCGTGGGCGCTCAGCCAATATTCGGGGCTGTCGTATTCGGCTCGGGTCATTTCCAGCGATGGGCTCCATGGGGGAATCTCCGGCCACCCCCGGCGGCGTCGGATCGTATCGATCCGTTCCAGATCGAGGGAGGTGTTTTCCAATAACCAGGTGGCCGGGGTGGGGCGCATCTCGGGAATGGTGATCCTGCGTTCGTAGGACAGTTCTCGTTGGCGAAAGGCGATGGTCTGCTTCCATTCTTCGGAGATGGTATGTTCGAATTCCTCGGTGAGCTTGAAGACATCGACCTCTTCGGGCAGATAGACGATCTCGAAATCGGGAGACAGGGCGACGTCGGCATCCCAGGCCATATTGCTCGCTTCATAGAGGGGGATTTCGAGATCGAAATCCCAGGAAAGACTTCCCGCCATCTCGATGCCGTCGAGAGGACCGCGCAGAGCAGGGGGGACGCTGTCCGCAATCGCTTGCAGCCGGGTCGGCTCCAACTCCACGGTCATTCCGGTTCGATTGGGACGTCGGGTGCCGTCGATGCCGTAGACGAAAAAGCCAATGGTAGCCTCCACTTCATTGAGGCGAGCCACCGCATCATTGAGTACAAAGGCTCCCTGCATCGGCGGAGAGTCTGCTTCGTCGATGTCGTCTTCGGCGTGTTCTTCTTGCTCGGCCTCTTCTTGCTCGTCCTCGATTTCGATCAGCCGCGGTGAAGGTACGGGCATGGTCGGGTCGTAGTAGCCATCGAGGCGAAGGCTTGCCGATGATACCTCGATGGGATCTTCGGCGATGGCCCCAAAATGAACGCGTAACTCCTGGGTCGCCAGCAGTCCATCGAAGCGCGTCAGCGATTCGTCGTCCTCATTTTCGTTTTCGATATCCAGGGTGGCCGTGATCTCGCCGCCGTGGAGGTAATTGGCCAGTCGGGAGCCGCCGAGTTGAGAAAAGAGGGCCAATTCAATGCTGTCGACATCGACAGAGGCGTTCCAGTCACCGCGGCGGTACGGAATCTCGAACTGAATATCAGCGTGACCAATATCGTTGCCGGCCTCGGTCTGGAATCTAAAATCACCTTCGAGAAGGCCGTTGAGCGGGCTGTGCCGAAGTTTTAGCACTTCACCGTTGATCGCGAAGTCGGTGGCCGGCCGAGTCAACTGGTCATGGATACGGGAGTCCTTTACGACCAGGCGCAGATCACGAAGCTTCGTCTCCCGGGGTAGGTATTCGGTGAGAAACTCGCGAATCGGAAGGCCCGCCAGCCGCGCCTGAAGCCGAGCGAACGCACCCGTCGACGATGCCACTTCGTCGGGGGATTGCTCATCTTCGTCGTGGTCTGCGTCTTCCTCATCGCCTTCCAACTCCGCTGTGTCCAGGGCTTCAGCCATCTGGTGAGCATTTTCGGTGACCATATTCGCCGCTGGCTGGCGTGCAATGGAGTAGAATTCGGCGAGGTTCATCGCCCCATTGCTTCCGTGTTCTATGTAGAGTTCGGGCCCGTCGATCTCCAGTGCCAGCAGAGATAGGTCATCGGGAGATCGAGACCACCGGTTGAGCTGTACCAGGACACGATCTGCGGAGGCTAGCCGATATGCTTCTTCCCGAAGGTGGGAGTCCAGCGTCACGTCGATGACCTCGACGGTATATTCTTCGGGGATGGCAACGCCGCGGACGGAAAACTCGGTATGTGGAAGCCCGGGAAGTGTCAAAACTCGCAGTTCCGGCTCAAATTCGACATGCGCCGTGGAGTGATCGACGGGCCGTTTCATCGTTCCCGCGATATTGACGTGAGTGGGAAGTTGAAATCCGTGGTGCTTCGGTGCGTCGATGTCAATCGCCACCGAAAACGGGGCGTCTCCACCATCTTCGTTCATCGAAAACTCATCGCTGCTCAGTCGACGAACCGGCCACGGGGAACTGTCTTCGTGATGGGTGAAATCGACGACCAGATCGCGAGCCACGACGTCGGGATAACGGCCCCCGAAATGGCGCAACAGGCGATCGGTAGCCTCCTCCAGGGCGTCGTCCGGTTTGCTCAGGTCTTCTTCATGTTCTGATGCATCGTCTCGTTGTGCGCGAAGTGATGCGAGGACGGAATCGAGGTTGGAAGTTCCGTCGGCTCGCCGGTGTATCGACAGGTGTACGCCATCGATCGTCAGGGCCGTCACCGCCGGTTGACCGCGGGCTGCCCGAAAGAGATCGGCGGTTGCATCAATGGCGTCGATCGTCGCCAGTGGTTCCGGCTTGCCGGGCAACCCCATCTCGAGTCCGCGCACCTCCAGTCCGTGGAGTCCTGCGGTTTGCAACGATTCGGTGTTGATTTCGAGCCCGGTGCGGGCCTCGACGCGCTCCAGTTGTTGTGTCAGTAGGTGCTCGGTGAGTCGTGGCGTGAAAAACCAGGCCGCAGCGGTGGCGATAATGCACGCAAGACCCAGTAGGGAGCCAATCTTGATCATCCGATATCGTCGGCTAGGGCCGATTTCTTCGGCAGGCATTTGCATCGGTGTCGATCCGTCCAAAACGAAGCGCTCGCGGGGGGAATTGTGGTGCTCACCGCCTTGTATGGAGTACCGGAACGCTGATAATAAATCAAAGCGCGGTGGCCCATTTGACCAGTGCCTTCCCGTCGGTTTTGCCTAACTGGTGATAGGGGGGCTTTGTAGGTGACACCGGTACCAGACGGCGGATGCCTCATTGCACTTCGATGAGCAGAGCCCGGCTTGACTTCTTGCCGGCAGACAGCAATCTTTTTCTGCACCGCTTTCGGGCAGAAATTATAGCTTCTCGAAAGTCAGATTCGCGTTGATGTCCCACCCGGCGAGGAAGCCATGAGTAACTTGAAAGACGACCTTTTGGACGGGGCGATGAAGGCCCTTCAAAGCCCGACTGCTCAAAAGATCATGAATAATGAGAAGGTCCAAAAAGGGGTTGCCAAGGCCTTTCGCGCCTCCTACGACTTGAAGACGGAGCTCGATGAGAAAAAGGAAGAGTTCGCGCGGCGCTTCAACTTGGCTACCCAGGACGATCTGCGGACCATGAAGCGCGAGCTCGATCGACTTCACCGCCAGGTCGACCACCTCAAGCGTACCCAGCGCGACGACGATTCCTGAGCTGTGTCACGCCCATTGATATTGGTGACAAATGATGACGGAATCGATGCGGCGGGGATCGCAGTTCTCCGTCGTGCAATGGAGCCCCTCGGCGAGGTCTGGGTGGTGGCTCCCAGCGACGAGCAGAGCGCCGTAAGTAACGCCATCAGTCTGCGCCATCCACTGCGGGTCAGAGAGCGCAAAAGGCGTCAACTGGCGGTCTCCGGGACACCCACCGATTGTGTGTATGTGGCATTGAATCACGTCCTGGAACAGCGGCCCGCACTCTGTGTCTCCGGCATCAACCACGGGGCCAATCTGGGGGATGATGTCATGTACAGCGGTACCGTCGCCGCCGCCATCGAAGCCACATTATGTGATATTCCATCCATGGCCTTCAGTCTCGCGGGCTACGGATCGCGAAATTTCGACAATACCGTCGATCATGTCGTGCGCTTGGCGCAGTCGTTTTTGGAGCGCAGTGTGCCGCGCAACGTCTTTTTGAACGTCAACTTTCCTCCCGATGTACAGCCCGATACGATCGTGACTCCAACGAAGCTGGGACGGCGAAATTACGGGCGGGTGGTCGTCGAAAAAAAAGATCCACGTAACAAGGCCTATTTCTGGCTCGGCGGATCGGAGTTGGGTTTTGATGATATCCCGGGAAGCGATTGCAACGCTGTGGCCGAGGGATCGATCAGTGTAACCCCGGTGGTCTTAGACCTGACCCACTACAACTTTATGCGGGAGATGAGCGAGTGGCCCTGTTTTGGCTCCTCGACGAGGCAGGACGCCGACGGCGACTGACGACCCATCTTCACGGCCGGCGAACCGTTGGCCATTTGTCCAACTTGAATGCCAATGCCGAAGAGGAGTACCGATGACAGAATTGGACCGGCGGATTCGCGAGACCATTCGGGATATTCCCGACTTTCCCACGGAGGGCGTCGTATTCAAGGATATCACCACCGTATTGCGTGATGGCGAGCTATTCTCCGACATCATTACCCACTTCGCCGATCGCTATCGCGACCGCGATATCGATCGGATCGTCGGCATTGAAAGCCGAGGATTTATCTTCGGGGCGGCCGTAGCCCACGAACTCCAGATTGGTCTGAGTTTGGTGCGAAAACCGGGAAAGCTTCCCTTTGACACGGTGGGGGTCGACTACGAGCTGGAATACGGAACGGATCGGGTGGAGATTCACACCGACGCCTTCGATGACTCACATCGTGTCGTCATACTCGATGACCTACTGGCCACCGGTGGGACCTGTGCCGCCACTGCGGAATTGGTCAATAAACTGGGCGCACAAGTGGTCGAGATGGGATTTCTCATCGAGCTGGAATTTTTGTCGGGGCGCTCTGTGCTCGATGAGGATTCCGTATATTCCATTACCTGTTATTGATTAGTTAGAGGGCATCCGGAAACGCCGACTTTCGCAGATGGCGGCCAATTTCGCGAATTTCGAATCCTCTCACCGCTCGACGTATCCTCCGGATATGCCTCGGGATTCGAGAATACGAACTTCATCGAAATTTTCTCGCCCCTGCTCGAACCCGGAGTTTCCGGATACCCTCTAGTTAGAGGGCATCCGGTACACGCCTCCCATCGCCCGCCCGGGGAGGGCGGTTATTGTAAACTGATGTAAACAATCGCAAAATCAATGGGGAGCTGTCGACAATAGAGACGAGGGAACTCAATATCACCCCGTTTTTGTCGAGGAAATCCATGAAGCGTCTGTGTTGGCTCTCGGCGTTTATCCTGATGATGTATCTACTCTCCTCTTCGGCATCAGCCCAGATCGTATGGGAAACACCCTCGACGGATTCCGAACGGATTGGATTGGTCGTTGGCGCCTGGGGACCCGAGGCAAAAGCGGTGGATGAAGCGTTGTCGGTTCGCGTCGCCGCAAGCGACGGAGTCCTGGTTCGCAGGGTGCCGATTGCCCGTGACGCCCATGATGAGGTCAGCGGTGAAGTGGAGCAACTTCGGGAAAAAGGCAGAGAATTATATTTTTACTCCGACGAGAAATCGGTCATCGAGTATTTGACGCCCCGGCTTGATGAAAAATTGGAGATCAGTCAGTCGTGGATGGGACATGCCGGCACATCAAAGGCCCTATTCGAGGCTGTTATCTATCTCGTGCGGTCTCATCTGGATCGAGGCCACGACGAACTGGCAGATCACTGGATGACCCATTTGGTGCGAGCACTCCCCGCCCATCACTGTGATGAACAAATCTGTCCCCCTGACGTGCAAAAGCGATGGAGGTCAACGCGCCAGATGATGATGGACTCCGCTCAACTCGATCTGTCGACGTGGAACGGTGACAGAGGCTGCGCCGCAACCATCAATGGTGCAGCGACCGACGACGTGGTCGCCGTAGAGACTGGTAGAACCTACTTGCTTACTCGGGAGTGTGGCGACCAGGAACCGGCTCGCCGGTGGTGGATTAGCGCTCGCGGTGAGGAAATCAATCACGTCGAGGCTCTCGACGAAACACTGAATACCGAAGCGTTGACTGCGGCGTTTGATCGATGGCAGCAGCGCTGGGATCTGGACACCGTGGTCTACGTCGGACCCGGTGTTTGCGGCGGTGTGTGTGTGGCGGTGCGATCCAGAACGACAGGGCACAGAGATGTGGAACTACGAGAATTTCGCAGGGAGTTATTAAAAGAATTGGTGGCCCCCACGACGACCTCTCATCGCCGGGAGCGCTCCCCGCGCTCTTCATATGCGGGAGACGCCAATAGCCCCAGACCGTGGGCGACCCAGATCGCCAATAATGCCAGTGCCAGCAGATACCAGGTCAGCATATACCCGAAATGGGTCTCCGCGGTGAGATAGGGCTCGGTGATATAATCAAAACTGGGAATTGGCTCCGATTCGTTGGGTGACGAATCGGGACCAAGGGTCAAGACGATGGGGCGGTCCAGTCCCGGATCTTGCACCGTGCGGTGCATCGCCGTGGTATCGTAGGACTCCAACTCTACGACCCCGGTCGGGGGAGACGATTCATCAAAGCGCTCGTGGAAGTCATCGTCGACGACCACATCGTCGAGGCGATGGACCAGGCCGGTGATGGTCTCAGCGGAAGTCGGTGTCTCGTCTAAGATGTGTCGGGCCTGTTCAAGGCCGTCCTCGATGGAAATCCAGCCGCGATTGACCAGGAGAGCAGTCGAAGATTCATCGCCGGTCGGTACAAAAGGCGAGACCACCCAATAGCCGGGCATCCCCTCGTAGACTCGGTGCTTGATCAAAAATAGAAGTTCCTCATCCCAGATCCCCTCCACTTCGATCCGTCGAAAATGAAGTTCGCCGTCCGTCAATTGGTTCGTTGATTCCAGGCCGACGACGGAGAGATCCATCCTGGCGTCGCGTTGATCTTCGAAGGTGCGAGCGTCGAGAAAACGATTCAACTGCCAGGTGCCGAGGCTGACCAACAGAGCCAGGCCGATGGCAGTGAAGAAGCTCGGCCAAAATCGAATGCGAAAGCTCACGAAAAGGTCGGGGCAATGAGAGGAGGAAAGTGCTAGAAGAGAACTCGGTATAGGCCGAGGAGAATCCAGAGAAAGACGATCCCTCCAATGACGGCGGCCGTGATGTAGTTTCGGCGTTTCGTAGCCTTCGATGGCTGATGAAATCCATCGCTGGCCTCTGGAGGCTCGAAATCATCGAATTTTTCGTCGGAAGAATCGACCATGAAGGATGGTGGCTCGTTTGTGGACCGAATCAGAAGTCCTCGACGGCGGCGCGAGCTCGAGAGCTCTCGGCATTGAAGAAGGTATAACCAAGTGTGATATTCTCGACGTGGTCCGGAAGCTCCGGATCGAACCAGAATACAAGGGGCATATCCAGGCTTTGACTGGCGTCGAGGGTCTGCTCGATAAAACAGAAACACTCCAATTTCTTAAAATGCGGTGCTGCTTCCGGGGGACTGATATCATAGACCGCTTTGCCGGTCACGGCATTGCTGCCGACGTTGGTGGCATTGAAGGTGACCACCTCCTTGGCGCCGACGTGGATGTCGACGTGATTGTCGTCGACACCGAATTCCCAGGGCAATTGTCGCTCCACATTGGTGTTGAACCGCACTCGAATGTCGCGATCGTCGTCGACCTCCACATTTTCATATACATCGGGCTCACCGATATACCACGACGACCCACCGGGGTCGGTCTGAGCACAGACCCATCGGTACAGCGGAATCGACGCAAAGCCGAACAAAAACATTCCGACGATGACGCCGATGGCGATCTTTCCGACCCGAGCATTTTGTTCGCCCACGTCGCTGTCCATGCGATACGATGGTGGACCGGGGGTTTGTTGAGGCATTACTACAATCTCCGAGTCAGGGTGTGTCGAAACTCTCGTTGTGCTCTTCGATCAACGCGTCGAGGTCCTGTTCGGCCCGCAACTGTTGTGCCTCCCGTTCGATACCGTCGAGATAATGGGATTC
Source organism: Myxococcales bacterium (assembly GCA_007119595.1). Lineage (GTDB taxonomy): Bacteria > Myxococcota_A > Bradymonadia > Bradymonadales > Bradymonadaceae > SLJM01. The sequence continues at coordinate 592 of SKPJ01000287.1, read as the reverse complement.
TGTAAAGTGATGGGTGGACAGACTATCCACCGACATCGCTGCAAAAAGCAGACCCAGATAGACGATGGAAAACGCGAAGGTGCGCTTTGCCCATCGATTGGACTCCTCTTCAAAGGCGGTGCGAATACAGCAGTAAGTAAACCCGGCTCCCAGGGCGACGGCGGAGACCAGATAGATGATTCCCACATCACCGGTCAGGGCGAGGGCGAAGGTAATGCCCAGCAACAGCATCATATACAGCATCATCTGCAGCTTCGTGGTACGGCGTCCACGGGCAACGGGCATCATGGGCACATTGGCCTTGTCGTAGTCGGTGTCCTTGTACAGGGCCAGTGCCCAGAAGTGGGGCGGGGTCCACAAAAAGATGATGCCGAAGATAAGCCAGGCCGTCAGAGTCAATTCGCCGGTGACCGCCGCCCATCCAATCAGGGGCGGAAAGGCGCCGGCAGCACCACCGATGACGATATTTTGGGGGGTCCTGCGCTTGAGCCACATCGTGTAAATGACCACGTAAAACGCGTGGCCTGCGATGCCCATAAAAGCGGCCAGTGGATTGACCATAAAGGTCAAGATCAGGACTGCCACCAGACCC
>SKPJ01000114.1 GCA_007119595.1 Myxococcales bacterium | reverse complement strand
GAGCCATATGATGATCGGACGTCGACGGGCCAGAAGCGACAAGTAGCGATAGATGACTGCGTAACTCTCCTCACGACTATTCTGTTGCCGAGCCGATGATGGGGAAGAGTCGTCGTCGAATAGGGTCAACAAGGCGCTCAATTCGAAATGCCCGGCCAATCCCTCACTTAGCAACAGATCTCCCAGGTGATTGCGCCGCTTTTCGGGGTCGAGACGGGTAGACCGTAGAAATCGCTCCATCATTGGCACCAAACCATCTGCGCGGCCCAAGCGTGGGCTGTGGTAGGCCTTGAGAACACGCGCTGCGCCGACCTCTTTAGCCCTTCGACACAGCCATCGCACCAATTGAGATTTACCGGTTCCCGCCGCTCCTTCGACGACGCACAATTTACCGCGGTTGTCGTCATGGATGTCGCGAAGCAACGACCACAGCCAATCTCTCTCCGGATTTCTGTCGACCAGAGGAATGCTGCGCAGTCCGAATAAGCCGGTGCTGATCCCGATCAATGCATTGGAGATCGTGCTCTCACGCCGATGACGCCAATCCATCGGAACCGGTGGAGCCTGGGCGGCCAGCGACGCCTGTGCGGAGAGCCTGCGATCGGGCTCGCTGCCACCGATGAGATCGGGCGGGCTATATTGCACCGTGCAAAAGGACTTCGCCGAAGTGAGTTCCGGCATCAATTGAGTGGCCACTTCCCCGGTGACTTTCGACTCAGTGGTGCTGGGCTTAGAGGTGGGCGGCTCGAATAAAACTCCGAATCCCTGCTCCTCCTCCAAGGAGGGAAGTTGAGCGAGTTCATATTTCGCATCGGCGGCGTGGCGAAATCGATTCGCCCGTTGTTTTGCCATCAATTTTCGTATCCACTCCTCCGTCCCCTCCGGCACGGCGAAACGCGGATTGAGTGGCGGAATGGGTTCCTCGATATGCCCCTGGCCAATCTGCCAGATCGTCTCCCCGTCGTAGGGCAACTCGCCGCAGATCAGCTCGTAGGCCATGCATCCCAGCCCGTACAGATCAGTCCACGGCCCGTATTCGCGCCAATATCCTCGAATCTGTTCCGGAGCCATATATTGTGGTGTTCCCCATGCCACCTCCACATCGCCGGAGTCCTGAAAGCGGTCCGCTGCGTGGGCCAACCCGAAATCCGTCAGTTTTACATCCCACTGGGGCCCACAACCGACGAGAATATTTTCGGGCTTTAGATCTCGGTGAATGACATTTCGCGCATGGGCGTGGGACAGGGCATCGAGGATGACGATCATCAGCTCCCGCACATCGGGCCAGCGCAGTCTGTGGAAGTAATCGTCGACCGCCCCGCCCTGGGCAAATTCCATGACCAGATAGGGAGAGCCGGCGACCAGATCTTGCTGAAACTCTTCGGATACCGTCGGAGGTATCTGACCGAAGTCGAGGATGGTGACGATATTCGGATGGTCGAGAGATGCTACGGATCGAACCTCAAGTTCGAATGCCTCCCGATAATCGGGATCGTCCATGACATCGCTGCGCATGACCTTGACGGCGACATCGATCTCCGCCTCACCGTGCTCTGCGAGCCACACCGTTCCCATGCCACCCTCACCGATGGCTTTGCGTAATTCGAATGCACCGAGATTCATTACTACCTCTTTCGCATCACGGTCTTTATCGGAACTCCCTCGAAACCATAGGCCTCGCGCAATTGATTGACCAAATACTTGCGATACGACGGCGCCACGGCGCTCGGAGAGTTAACGGAGAACATAAAGGCCGGAGGCCGGGTTCCGACTTGTGTTGCATAGTAGAATTTGGGCCGCTTATTTCGATGAATCGGCGGTGAATGACCGGCCACTGCCTGTTCGAGAAATCGATTGACCTCCGAGGTGGAGACCCGACGCTTATACTGCTCGAATACCGTGTCTACGTCATCGAAGATCCGGGCCACCCGCTGTCCGGTCAACGCCGACACGAAGACAATGGGAGCGTAATCAACGAATTCCAATTCCTGTCGCAAATAGCGCGCATACTCACCGGCGGTCTCTCCGGTTTTCTCGATGAGATCCCACTTATTGACCACCAGGATGCATCCCCGTCCCCGATTCTGAATCACCGAGGCAATCCGCATGTCCTGACGCGATATCTCGGTGGTCGCATCGAGGACGAGCAGCGCAATATCCGATCGGTCAATGCTGCGAATTGCGTGGAACACCGAGTATTGCTCGAGCTGCTCGGTGATATCCCGTTTTCGCCGCAACCCGGCGGTGTCCATCATCAAAAATTGTCTCCCCTGCTCATCGACGACCCGGGTGTCGATGGCGTCGCGGGTCGTTCCGGCGACTTCGCTGGTGAGCAATCGATCCTCGCCCAGAAATGCGTTGACCAGGCTGGACTTTCCGACATTGGGTTTTCCCACAACCGCCAGGCGAGCATAGAGTTCGCTCTCCGTGTCCTCCTCCTCGTCCGACTCGGCGATGACGTCATCCATCAACTCCTCGATTCCCATGCCGTGCTCGGCACTGACCGGATAGAGTTGTTGACCCAGTTCGTAGAATTCGATGAGAAATTCTTCCTGTTCGGTCCAGGTATCGACCTTGTTGACCGCCGTAAAGACGGGCTTGTTGGTCCTTCGGAGCACTCCTGCGATCTCCTCGTCGGCCGAGGTCAAGCCAGCCCGCCCATCGACGACGAAGATGATGGCGTCTGCCTCGTCGACGGCCAACT
>SKPJ01000273.1 GCA_007119595.1 Myxococcales bacterium | reverse complement strand
TGACCCCGAACTTCGACGGGATCAGCTTGTAACTCTCCGGTGAATGCCGATATGGGTGCCTACGTAGGGGGCGAGACCGGCATTATTCTTGCTCGATACCTAACCAATACTTGTACTTGTCACTTCACTGGCAACCAATCACATTATCCCAACCGACTTTATTACGGATCCAATGAGGAGAAATCGATGACCGGACCACAAGGACATCAGGAGCCCGCTGCCGCGCTTGCGGCCCGCATTCTGGTTGTCGACGATGAGCCTCGGGCCTTGGACGCTCTGGTCCAACTATTGGAGACCGAGGACTACGAAGTTCGCCGGGCATCCGATGGCTTCAAAGCCCTGGGTATCATTCGCGAGTGGGAGCCTGATATCCTACTGACCGACTGGCGTATGCCCGTGATGGACGGAATCACATTGCTAAAAAAAGCCCGTGAGACCACCACGGAAATGGTCTGCCTGGTGATGACGGCCTTTGGCAGCGTGGAAAGCGCTGTGGAGGCCATGAAAGCCGGCGCCGACGACTACCTGACCAAGCCACTGAACTTCGACGCCGTCACCCTCACCCTCGAACGGGCTGTGGAAAAAATGGCGATGCGCCGGGAACTCGAACGTCTACGGGCTGCTCGAGGCACCGAAGCCAATACCCGCATCATCGGCAACAGCCCTCCCATCAAGGAGATGGTCAGCCTCATCGACCAGGTCGCCGATTCCCGGGCCACCGTCCTTGTCACCGGCGAGTCCGGAACGGGAAAAGAGCTGGTGGCTCGACGGATCCACGAGCGCAGCTCGCGGGCGACAAAACCCTTCGTCCGCCTTCACTGCGCGGCCCTGGCGGAGAGTCTGCTGGAGAGCGAATTATTCGGCCACGAAAAAGGGGCCTTTACCGGCGCCACATCGCGTCGAAAGGGGCGCTTTGAGGAGGCCGATGGCGGCACTCTCTTCCTCGATGAGATCGGCGAAATTCCGCAGTCCGTGCAGGTCAAATTGCTCCGCTTTCTCCAGCAGCGCGAATTTGAGCGGGTCGGTGGAAACAACACTCTCGAGGTCGACGTGCGCATCGTCGCCGCCACCAATCGCGATCTGGAGCGGGAAGTGGAGGAGGGGCGATTTCGCGAAGATCTGTATTTTCGCCTCAACGTCATCCACATCGAAGCCCCTCCTCTTCGGGCAAAAATGAGCGATATTCCGGTGCTGGCCCGTCATTTTGTCGTCCGCTACGCCCGTGAAAACGACAAAGAGATCCGCGAAATCTCTCCGGAAGCAGTCGCTCAGCTCGAACAATACGATTGGCCGGGCAACGTACGGGAGTTGGAAAATATCATCGAGCGGGCCGTGGTCCTCGCCGACGGCGACCGCGTCGAGGCGCGCCACCTTCCAGCGGGGCTTGCCAGCGAGGAAACGGCGATCGCAGACGATCTTCATATCCCTGGGGCCACCCTCGAAGAGCTGGAGCGCTACGCCATCCTGCGGACCTACGAAGCAACCGGCGGAAGCACATCGGAGACCGCCGATATCCTCGGCATTAGCGTGCGAAAGGTTCAATATCGGCTGCGGGACTACCGCGAAGAAGGGATCACCGTGTCTTGATCACCTCGACGATGGATTGTGCGCCGACGAGGCATCCCGCAACAGCCAACTACGGGATGCCTCGCTAGGAGGCCCAAGCACTGGCGCTCAGTCCCAATCGGCGTCGGTGATGTGGAACTCGACACGGCGATTTTGAGCGCGGCCCACGGACGAGTCGTTGGTCGCGATGGGCTCATCGGGGCCTACGCCGGTGGCCTCCATTCGACGAGACTCAATTCCACGCTCGATAAGCGCTTGGCGCACCGATTGCGCGCGCCGCTCGGAAAGAGCGATATTATGGGCTCGTGCACCCCGGCTATCCGTATGGCCCTCGATTCGCACTCGTCGAATCTGCGGGTGATTTTCCAATATCTCGGCAATTTCATCGACCAGGCTCAACGACCGGGATTCGATCTCATCGGAGTTGGTGGCGAAGTGAATCGTCTCCGTCAACTCAATTCGCTCCGTCTCCTCGTCGACCTGAACCCGCTCCGGCTCCGTACACGCCGGGACACCGTCCTTCAAACCGCATTCCAGATCTTCGGGACAGGGTTCTTCGACCGGTTCATATTCACAATCACCGTCATCACAGCGACCGACGAAGGTCGTGAGCGTAGCCTCGTCACACCTCGGTGTTGGCGGCTCATCGCATTCTTCGTCGACTTCGCACATCGGAGCCGGAACACAGGCCGGGGCTCCGTCCTCTTCACCACAGATCGTCCCCGATGCGCATCGGGATTCGCTCACCTGGTACTCACAGGCGCCATCAGTGCAGGCGGCGCGATAGGTTCTGAGCACCCCGTCGGCACATTCCGTCTCCGGCGTATCCGGGCAGTCGGTGTCCACTGTCTGTGCTCGGCATTCCGGCTCCGGCGTCGGTGGCGGCTCCACGGCGGCATGTACTTCCCGCGAGGGCGAATACCCGACCCCGGCGAAACCGCGAAAATCAGGAGTGCCGTAGCCACTCACTACACCGAGTCCACCGCCTCCCTGCAGAAATAATCCGCCCCGTTCAAATTTCGGCCCCGCCCGAAGTTCGATGGGAAGCACGTCGCGAGAAAACTCCGTGGCCCGTACCCCGGCCTTCCCCAACACTTCACCGACCAGACGCACGTCGCGGGTCAGCGGATGTTCGCCGGCGATGGCCCAGGTCACCATATCGCCAATATCGAGATTCATGACCTCCGTCGATGGTCGAAATAGATACCCCAGATTCAGTGCCATCCGCTGACCACCGTGGCTGACGACATCGTACGCGAGCCGAACTCCACCGCGAAATTCGCCGCCCTGCAGCGAGTCTGCTTCCCCGGAGGGTACCCACACATCGGCGATCACAGCCAATGCCGCGCCACGGCCTTCCGGGTTGTCTCGATTGGAGAACAATTGCGCTTTGGGCACAAAACGCAGATCGCCCATCGCCAATCCGCCCTGGGCGGGATCAAAGGTTCCGTCGTCGACGATATCATCGGTGCGCTGAAAGACCATCGGTACGTCGATACCGAGCTCGAGGACGTCCATTATGCCCACGCTGGCCAACAGGCTAAACGCCGCCTGTGACGTAACCACGGAATCCAAACGATCTCCATTTTCATCCATCAACACCAGCGGATTATGTGCATAATTTCCGAGCACCGACGCCTGCCAATCCAGATGGGGCGCTACATCTGCCGAGCTGGCACCGAAGAAATTCCCCGTCTGGTCCGGCATGGGATGAAATTGCTGTAGATCAAAGCCCTCATCGGCGCTGACCGGTGCGCAGAGCAATACCACGGCACTGGCTAGCGATACCGCAAAGATCCGGGAGAAACGACGGCGTATGCCGACGGCCCACGCAAACACCATCAACAACAACAGCATTGGTGTTGGCGTCGAACTCGAGGTCGACGTACATCCGTATCCACCTCCGGAGAGGTGCACACCCATCGGTTGTTCATCAGCCAGTTCATCCATTGGGTCCTCCAAGTCTTCTGGTTCTTCCGGGTCGTCTGGATTTTCCGTTTGCTCACCTTCCACGATCACGTCGCGTTCTACAACGGTCGAATTCAAAGATGACGGAATCAAATAGTGATTCCTGGTCGCCATCGAACTCCACAGCGATCGCGATTTCGCCATCGATGATGAATTCGACCTCTGCGCCGGACTGCCCGTTCCCCATTACGCCTTCTCTCGATTTACATTTCAAATATTCAAATATCGGCGGCCTTTCATCTCAGATCTGAGTACTTCTCAGTATTCTGCTATCCACATGGTCAATCTCGCCTCGAAGGGCTATTCTTTTGCGCCGAAACGAGAAGATTTTGCCAATAGTTGACAATTGGAATCCATCATGGAGTCGAAAATGATGAACGAGACACGACGATACGGTCCTAAAGCCACATACACCCGCGGATTGGTACTCTTATTTTCCCTCGCTCTCGCCGTGGGATGTGCCGGTGACGATTTGGAACCCGGCGAATCGAACGGAAACGATTCGACCAATCAGGAGTCGAATAACCACCAACCAAATAACGACTCTCCCAATACAAATAACGACTCTCCCAATACGAATAACGACTCTCCCAATACGAATAACGGCTCTAATAATGGGGATGACTGCCAGGAGGGGCAGACTGATGGCGAGCTCGTATGCGTCAACGGAACCTGGGTCGACCAATCGGGTCCCTGTGAGACGGTGGATTGCGGACCGAACGGAAGCTGTGTGGAGGTCGGTGACGCAGCCGAATGCGATTGCGACGATGGATTCGAGGAACAGAACCAAACCTGCATCAGCACCAGCAACGATCCCTGTGAGGGAGTCGATTGCGGTGATGGTGGAAGCTGTGTCGAAGCCTCGGGCATGCCCCAATGCGAATGTGACGAGGGCTACGATGCCGAGGGTCTGGAGTGCGTTGAACTGCCCAGTTGCCAGGGAGTCACCGGCGACTGCACGGCGCATATCCTCCACGCCGGCGACAATAGTTATGAAGTCGTTGAATACGCCGAGACAGAGCTGGCCGCTGAACTCGACGGACCGATCATTGCCGCCTTCGCACTGGAGGATACCGACCGGGGGTACCTGATGACCGAATCTTCTTATTTTCAGTTCAACACCGAAGACTTCACGGTTCTCGATAGTGGAACCCACGCCGAGATGCATCCCGATGTCGCTTCAGGGGCTCCCATCACCACGGCGTACACCGTTCCAACCAATATCACTGATCCGGACACTCCTGGAGACGGAAATGACTCGGTGACCTTTGTGCGAAATCCCGACCCCACCGGTCACGGGGAAGCGCTGATCTTGAGTTATGACTTCGCGTCGGCGACCTTCGAGGATGTTGAGGATCCGGACAGCCAGGGATGGCAACCCATCGACTGGGGCCAGGATGATCTCGAGGAGCATATCCCCTCCGTGGATTCCGAATTCGTCGCCAGTTGGCTCGACGCCGAAAATTACCGCAATTTCTTGCAGGGCAGCACTGCCGATGCCTGCGATGGAATCGGCCCCGACGACTCCGAGGGAGTCATCTATCTGGCCTTTCTCACCACCGAGAGCATCCACTTCTCCGCGGCAGCCGGTTGCTTTCCGTTTTTGAGCTCCGAGGACAACGACACTGCCGGCCTATTCAATACCTTTCCCCATGCGCCGAATCATGAAGATGTCGGCGGCGGGTTCTGGCACCAGAGAGCACTGTATTTATTCACGACCGGTTATTTCGAATGACTCGACGACAGGTGATTGAAAACCCTCTGGGTGCAGGAGCCAGAACTGTGCCCGGCTACTCGCTGTCGACCCGTTGAAGTCCCCAGCCAAGCACGTCGATATGTTCGGCAAAATGGACGTGTGCTGGTTCCGTCGACAGTTCGAGATCGATCGCCTGGAATAGGGTATTTGTCTCAATATCGACCGTCGCCGGGCGCAGCGGCCACGGCTTGTGCTGGACTTCGCCGCAGTAGATCACACCCCGATTGTGAGAGTACAGACAATAGCGCTCCATGACCCATTGCTCGAAACTGCCCTCACGTGCCGGTCGCACCGGGCCATTGGGGGTATAACTTGCCGCGAATTCTGCTGGCGGTGCCCCCCGATGGGTACGCACCGATGAAAATTCGACGGCCTCACCCTCTACGGTGATCTCCATTTCGGCGTTAAAATAGGGAAGATGAAAAAAGGTCCGCGCCCCCCACACCGCCAGGCGGCTGGCCGCCTCCAGATTGAAAAACCAGACCCCCGGTTTGTCTCCATCCACCGTGACGTAGGTGCGGAGATTGAGCTCCGGAAAGCGCATCGGGCGAGGCCACCAGGTCAATCCCCGCGGTGCCGTATTGTCCATCTCGAAGGGCACCACGCTCAACCAGGCCTCGCCCTCCCAGGTATCGATGGTCAACCCATCGGGGAGTCGCTGCTGAAGCAATTCGGGCTCTACCGGCCAATGTGCCGCCAGAAGGTGGACCCAACTCATGGTCATGATCCACGGACTGTCGGGAAAGGGCCATGGGCGATGATCAACCTGTCGTGATACGTCCTTCCAACGCGACATCATTCGCTCCCGGTCAATTGAGAAATTGCACTCCTCTTACCGCAGACCGTCACTCCAAGGTCTTCGATTTCACCATTCCTGGCAATCCGACGAGGTTTCGACGGGACGAATCTCCACCCGGCGTAGGCCTTCGTCGTCGATGGCTTCCACCTGCAACCGACTGACCAAACAGGTCGACCGATAGCGACTGCGCAACTCCACTGTAATCGGTTGCTCATAGTCAAAAAAATACTGGTAGCACAGTGGATCCACAAAGATTCGCGCCGAATAGTGGGGAACCATAAGATTGCCGTTACCGTTGCACGGCAGCACGTCTTTCGTCAGTTCAGCGGTGCTGCCTGCCGCATCACGCACCGACCAGTGGTTCTCGAAGGAGTACATCTTGGGAACGAAACGCAACAATGTCCAAACGACTCGATTCTCCTCGCTGAGATGATATTGCTTCATCCAGATCCGCTGTAGTGCAGGCGAAACACTCATCGAAACAACAGCGAGACCGATGATCATATAGGCGGTAAAAATGATCGAAAAGGAACGAGATCGGCGAGCGCAGTGCTCGGCCTTGCTTGAGAGAAAAAAACAGCCGATCGCCGTGGCTGCCATGGGCAACACTACGCCCGCCACTGTGGGACCACTGCTCAGGTAGATTCCCAACACCACCACCACGGATGCGCCGGCGAAATAGCGAAACCGCAACCACACCAGCAAGACAAACCCGCACTCCACCACGACCACCAGTCGGGAATGGAAGGTAGCCATGGTCATCAATTGGGCGTCCGTGGTCACCGAGCGAAGCCACGGATAAATTCGAGTATCAGCATGTTGGAAATAGATGTCGTAAAGTACCGCCCCTGACCAATATCCAGATGTCAATTTGCCGACACCGGCACCGAGCAAGGTCACGGCGATCATCACCTTTGCTAATCGCTGTGCCTCCACGCGGATCTCCCCGGCCGGGCGCTCAAATTGCAGTGCTAGCCAGAACAACCACAGGGCTCCCAGGGTAGCTCCAAAATACCGGGCCGAACCGAAACTCGCGACATGGAATTGGGCGGTCACCGAACAACCGAGAAATATCGTGGCGATGGCGAGCGCCCAACTCTGTGACACATTGAGACGGCAGGCCAACAAGACCGGTATTGACAGGACCGGAAGTCCCAGCACCACCAAGCCCGCAAGCCCCGACGCAAAGACTCCCGCAAACATCGGTGCCTCTACGGCGATGACCTCAACCACCACATACTTGGCAAATTGGCGGTCGATGGCCCAATACCAACCGATAAGCCATAACGTCAAAACCACCACAAATGCGTTGCGCACGCACGGAGCTGCGTGGAGCTGTTCCCGGTCTGGAAGTAATTCTCGAAAATCCATGATTCACGCCTTGCGATGGTAGTCCCAGCGTGCGAGCGCAGCCTGACAACAGACCACGATCACCAGCGTCAACCAAGCCCAATTTCGCTTGGGGACAGCCCCAAATTCCTGCAATCCCTCCAGTCCCAGTTGTCGATGTGCTTCGGCACTGACGAGTTGTTGGATGATATTGTCGTAGCCTCCCAGTGCCGCCACGGCAGCGATACAGGCCGCCAGCAGAAATGCCCCCAACGGCGCGAGATGCCAACTACCCCCGGGAATCACAATCAAAACGGGTCGAACCACTCCAGGAGCCCGTGCTCCCAGGACCGATCCCAGGAAGAGCAAAAACATCAGCACAGGCAGCGGAACCAGCGCCATGGCGAGGCTCATACCACCGGGGGCTTGCATCTCAGCAGGTTGTGCGTCCAGCATCTGCACCGCTGTCACAAGATCGGGCATCTGGCCACTACTGAGCAGATCCCACTGTGCCTTTTTTGCGTCCTCGTACGCCGCATCGACCAGCAGATGGACCACGGGCTTACGCTGCGGAATCTCTCGCCCCTCCTGGAGCGCCTCGCGTTCGGCGAGCACCGTGTTGATGAGTTCGTGCACTGCCGGACTCTCCGCCATCTCCATCAGCCAGGCCTGCGTATTCGGCGAGGCCAATCCATCCTGCAGATTTGATACCGGCATCGTTGCAAATTCATCGACGACGTGGACGTGCATATTGACGTAGTAGGTGATCCCGATGAGCCCAAAATAGAACACAAAAGCAACGATCACATCGCGGAATCGAAGCCGTGGAATCCACAGACTATATCCACCGTCGGGATCGGCATCGTAGATCCGTCGTCGGGCCAGCCCGCCGCGCATGCCGATCAACAAACTGAGCAACACCAGCGCCAGCGCTAGGCTGCCAAAAATCAGTACCGCGCGATCCAATGCCACGGCGCTATCCTCAACGATCCCAAACGCCGCCTCCTTGTTTTCGTCGGCGATGCGCTGCCACTCCCGGGCAAGCCCGTCGGCCCCTTCGGCCTCCATCCATCGAGCAAGAGCTCCCCAATTCCAGTGCGCGCCCTCCACGTTTGGGAACCCCTCCGCCATCCGCATTGCGAGTCGACTGACCTCTTCTACGTCGCCCGCTTCAAATGCCTTGAGAAGTGGCGAAAACTCATCCGACGACGCCAAAAAGGTCGTCACCACCGGGATCATCGAGGCCACCCGTTCCGGCGCAATGCCGAATTGTTCAAGTTGCTGCATTCCGAGTTGAAAAGCCCTTTCCGCATCCTCTGGAGCCTTCGAAGCGTCGAGGAGTGTCGAGAGCTGCAAAAGATCCTGCCACACAGCGCCCTGAGAGTTGGCGGATTCACTAAAGGCTTTCATCGCCTCTTGCGCCTCCCCGCTATCCTGCAGAAGATTTCCCAGCATCTTAGAGAAGAACGGATTCGTCGCGTCCATCTGTCGGGCTTCGTCGAGGAGTTGCATTGCCTCCTCGTTATTCTGCGCACTGGCAACCAGCCATTCGGCGTCCTTCGATGTCAAAAATTGCTCCGCCATCTCCGCGATCGACCACGCCATCTGTGGGGGAGCAGCTCCTCCCGGTGTATGGGGCAGGTGCACCGATTTTGGACCCTCCTGCATCTTGAACGGCTCATCAACTTCAACTTCTACAACGACATCGAGCATCGTATCATCGACCAATTGCAGTTCAGCGATAGGCGCTGGAAACCGAGTTCGAGACGAAACCAACCCTTGCGCAATGGCGACCTCCATCAGGTCCCGCCCCACCGCGTAATAGGCATGCTCATCAATGACTACAGGCCCCACTGGACGGGGCTCTTCAGTTTGTTCCAAATAGGCATTCTGGTCCGCCCACAACGAGGGGTGGTGTAGATTCCACAACACATCACCGTCCGCTGTCCGACATTCCACACCTCCTGTGACCGCGACGGCACGGCAATCGCCCTCCTCCTGCAGCACCAACAGCGTCTCCCCGAACGCCGTGGGAACAAACCCGAAAGTCATGAGTACAAATGGCAAAAGAGCAGCGGACCGAAATGACATTGAGATGTGCCTAGATGATGGGAGTGATCAGAGACAATACGTAATTAGACCGATAAGCTACACCAGTCACCACAACGCCCCCAAGCGAGCGGTCCGGTTCCATCGCTGTGAAAATCTCATAATGATATTGCACACTCGCCTTTTCTAATCTGGCCGGCGTCGATACAAGAATTGAACCGCCATCGACATTGTCACCATCCTACTCCCACATACTCCACGCGATACGCCACAGCCAAAAAGATCCGTTATGACGACCACAACTACGACCGAATCCACCGGCCCCTCGATGATCGATTTGCGAAGCGACGCCGTCACACACCCGACGGCTGAGATGCGACGGGCAATGATGGAAGCGGCGGTCGGTGACGATGTATTCGGTGACGATCCGACGATTCATCGCCTGCAGACGCGGGCCGCTGACATGCTCAACAAACAGGCCGCGCTCTTCGTATGTAGCGGTACGATGAGCAATTTGATCGCCATAATGACCCATTGCGGGCGAGGCGACGAATATATCGTCGGCCAGAACGCCCATACCTACGCCCACGAAGGCGGCGGAGCCGCCGTGTTGGGAAGCGTCCAGCCCCAGCCCATTGAAAACGACCCCGATGGAACGATACCTGTCGATAAGATCCGTGCCGCCATCAAACCGGATCACCCCGTCTTTGCCAACTCGCAGCTTATCTGCCTCGAAAATACGATCGGCGGAAAGGTCATCGCCCCCCACCACACCCGGGAGGTCGCCGAAGTGGCACGCCAGCACCAATTGGGGCTTCATCTCGATGGAGCTCGCCTCTTCAACGCCGCAACGGCACTAGGCATCGATGCCCAAGACCTCGCAGAACCATTCGACACGATCTCCATCTGTCTATCGAAGGGACT
>SKPJ01000446.1 GCA_007119595.1 Myxococcales bacterium | reverse complement strand
TGGTGGGGGATGTATTTGTGAATCGTGACCAATGTAGTCGGTTCCCAGCGACCGCGGTGGTAGTCGAGGTGTCCGTAGAATTCGGCGGCTCCATCGAAGTCGTGCTCAATGAGAAAATGACCCATCTCGGCGTCGATGGACAATCCCCGTTCGATGCGCCGAAATAGCTTCATGACCAACTGTCGGCCGAAGACCAGCGAGGTATGGGTATGGTCCAGGGGCGTCAGGTGAGCACTCAAGTCGTCGAGCTCATCGGGCTCGACATGCTGAAAACAATCGAGCCAATGGCCGCGAAATATTCCCTCCAGTCCGTCGAGCTTCCACTCCCGTCTAATAAACCCCATCAATGCAGTGGCAAATGCCGGATTGGTGGTGGCGTCGTAGAGGATGCCGGCCCGCTCGGTGTCCTCGACCTCGATGGAGGTGACCGCCGCTTTGGAGAGTCGGGGAAGAGGCTCGCCGTCGGGACGTTCGAGGCTAAATTCCAAAGGGAGGACGTAGAGTTCGTTGTCGCCATCGAGATAGCGCACCTCGACGAGGCAGATCACGGTCACGCCGCCACGCCAGCGGAGGCGAGTGCGCTCGCTGGCTTCCAGGCTGTCGATGGGGCGCGAGCGGGGGTTGAACCAATGCTGACTGGACAGAAATGCCGTCAGATGACGCTCAAAGCGGGGCCGAAGGCGACCCTCGAAGATCTCGGTCCAATTTTCGTGGACCTCCAGGATTTCGTCGGGCCCGTGGAGATCGGAGACCTGCTGATCGGAGAGAGGCTCTTCGGACAGACAGAACCAGAAAAAATCATAGGGTCCGAGGGAAAGGGAGTACTGATCTGCATTTTCGGAGTGAATAGGACCGAATTGTGTGCGTCCCCATTGTTCGACGGGCCAGTGGTCGATGTAATTGGAGAGATCGAGGTGAAAATGTTGAGCTGTGCGAGAGAGATTGATGACGATCAACAGATCCTCTCGGGCGCCGTAACGGATAAAAGCCAGGACGCGATGGTTTGTGCAGGGAATGATTTGAAGCTCGCCGCGGCTCAGGGCGGACAGTTGTTTTCGTATCGACAAAAGCCGTTTGAGCCATCGCAAAAGAGAAGAGGGATTGTTTTCCTGAGTTTCGACGTTGGTCGACAGGTAATGATAGGCGGGGTCGATGACGACCGGCAAAAACAGGCTTTGAGGATTGGCACGAGAAAAGCCGGCATTGCGGTCGGCCGACCACTGCATGGGGGTGCGAACCCCGTCGCGGTCACCGAGATGATAGTTGTCGCCCATACCGATTTCGTCGCCGTAGTAGATGATGGGCGTTCCGGGCAGCGACAGCAGCATGGCGTAGAGCAGTTTAATCTTTCGAGGATCGTTGCGCAGGATGGGAGCCAGCCGGCGTCGGATGCCGAGGTTGATGCGCATACGAAGTTGTGGAGCAAAGGAGCGATACATGAAATCTCGCTCTTCATCGGTGACCATTTCGAGGGTCAATTCGTCGTGATTTCGCAAAAACAATGCCCACTGACAATTTTCGGGAATGGGGGGCGTCTGCTCGATGATATCGATGATCGGGTGGCGATCCTCCATCTCGACGGCCATGAACAGCCGGGGCATCAAAGGAAAGTGAAAGGCCATATGACACTCGTCGTCGTCGCCGAAATAATCGATGGCATCCTCCGGCCACTGATTGGCCTCGGCGAGCAACATGCGGTCATCGAAATACTCGTCGATATGGCTTCGAAGAGAGCGCAAAAACGCGTGGGTCTCGGGCAGATTTTCGCAATTGGTTCCCTCCCGTTCGTACAGATAGGTGATGGCGTCCAGACGCAGCCCGTCGATCCCCATTTGAAGCCAGAAATCGACGATATTGAAGACCCGTCGACGGACCTCGGGGTTGTTGAAGTTGAGGTCCGGCTGATGGGCATAAAAACGGTGCCAATAATATTGTTTGGCCACCGGATCGTAGGTCCAATTGGAATCTTTGATCTCCGGAAACAGCACGCGTGCTTGCTGGTAGCGATCGGGCGTGTCACTCCAGACGTAGAAATCGCGCTGTACCGAGCCCGGTGGAGCGCGTCGGGCTCGCTGAAACCAGGGATGTTGGTCGGAGGTGTGATTGAGGACCAATTCGGTGATGACCTTCAACCCGTGGCGGTGGGCTTCGTTCAAAAAGTGCTGAAAGTCATTGAGGGTGCCGTAGTCGGGGTGGACCGCGGTGTATTCGGCGATGTCATAGCCGTCGTCTTTGAGCGGCGAGGGATAAAAGGGAAGCAACCACAGAGCGGTCACACCCAGAGACTTGATGTAGTCCAGGCGTTGGGTAAGTCCAGGCAGATCGCCGATCCCGTCGCCGTCGCTGTCGAAAAAGGAGCGGACGTGGACTTCGTAAATGATGGCATCGCGGTACCACGGATGGTCATCCAAAATCGTGCTCCCGCTGTACGGTATAAAAACTGGGTTGTTCAAATATCAACAGCGACCATGGATCGACAAGAAACGGATGGGTGTGATCCATCCCTTTCGGTAGGCGGTTGCGATATAGCAACAATGAAGCTGGATGTGTTGTCTCGGTCGTGCGGTGGCGTGGCCACAGAGGCGGTCTCGCGCCTTGCCAGTCTTCGCCCTGCTGTTCCGGCCCTTCGATCGACAGCTCGGGAGCCCGCCCTTGCAATGCTCGTAATTTTGACTACGGATAGGCCCGTTATTGGGATGGCCATGGTGTGTCACCACTGCCGCGGCGGACCCAGAAGTGAGAAGGTAGCAACCTTATTTGCACCCAAGAAGCAGCGGCGTGGACATAGGGCAGAAGAAAAATTTGACAAAAGTGTAAAAACCTCTTTAGGGTAAACAAGATAGCCCATCTTTTCTCGGTGGGCTCGGAGGAACCGATGGATGACGACCCACAACGTGTCGAGTCCTCTTCGGACCATCCAATAGCGGCTTATAATGCCGGGGCGGTCGGTTGGCTGTACCGTGGTATCAGCCTGGTAGGAATCGTGATGGCCGTGGGCGGTGTGTTGGTCGAGGTATCGCTGCATGGAGAAATGCGCAGCGGTCTGTGGCCGATCTCACAGCTGTTTGGGGCCCTGATGCAGGGTGAGCCCTCGGCGTGGACGACGTTGGGTATCTGGATATTGTTGGCCGGGCCGGGATTGGCTCTGGTGGCGATGTTCATCAGTGGAATTCGTCGCCGGTCGTGGCCGGCGGTTATTTTGGCGGCTCTGGTCCTTGTGATCATCATCTTGGCCATCCCCGTCATGACTTGGATCGAGGGGGGCGTATGAGCACCCTGTTGTTGATCGGAATCGCATTGACCGGATTTTTCGCCGCCGGGTTGGGCACCATGGTTGGCATGGGAGGGGGAACCTTCGTGGTCCCCATTTTGGTGGTGGCCCTGGGGATCGATATCCGGGCCGCCATCGCCGCCGGGGCGATCTGTGTGGTCCTGACTTCCCTGAAGGGAAGCTCTACCTATCTGCAGGAGGGTATGGTCAATATGAAGTTGGCCATGGTTCTCGAGGTCACGACCATCACTGCCGCCGTAGCGGGAGCGATGGTGGTGATTTTCGCACCGGTCAATGCCCTGAAGATCATCTTTGGATTGGTGCTGGCCATGACGGCGGTGGCGATGTTCGCCAGTCCCAAACGACGTCGGAGTGTCAAATCAGGCCCCGACCCCTTTGGATTGGAGGCGAGCTACGATCGGCCCACGCGACCGGGACAGAAAAATTACGTCCCCCAGAAAGTGCGCTCCGGTGTGGGTCTCAATAGCCTGGCGGGGTTGACCGCCGGCATGATGGGCATCGGAGGAGGAGCCGTACAGGTGCCGATTATGAATCAATTGATGCGCGTTCCCATGCGGGCCGCCGTGGCCACCAGCACCTTTATGGTGGGCATGACCGCCGTGGTCAGCGCCCTGATCTACACCGGGGCCGGTCTGGTCGACGTCGCCGTGACCGTGCCGGCGATGGCGGGCATTATGGTGGGCTCGAAGATGGGTTCCAAGATGGGCACCAGGGTGCCAGCCACCTATTTGAAGACCCTGCTGGTGGGGGTGTTGGTGGTCCTGGCGTTGATGATGATGGCCGACGGATTCGGCTGGTGGTCGATGCGCTAACTGTTGATCGTTGGGGGGTATCCCCCGTCATTCTATTTGAGGCCCCTAAACGGCGGCGCAAACCACAATTTAGGGGGTGCCTTCGTTGTGGACTGAAGGGATTGCATTGTCTCGAAAATCAGTGCCCGCACCCCACCGACGGGACGATAGATTCAACCCGCAAATTGTCGTCTCGACTCTCAAATAGACGTGGGCTGATCGACCTCGTGCGCACGATCGCGACGCTATCGGGTGGTCTCAACGCGTAGTACACCTGCGTCGTCGATGGTGACCACGATGGCGCCCTGCTGGTCTGTGCGAAAGAGATCGATGGCGCGGCTGTCGTAGCGCTCCACGACTTGTGGGTGGGGATGGCCAAAGCGGTTGTGGCGGCCCGCAGATGCGACGGCGACAGCCGGCCTGAGATGATCGAGAATTCGAGGGGTGCTGGAGGTGTTGGAGCCGTGGTGCGGTGCCTTGAGCAGGGCGCTGGGACCGGGGAGATGGTCGACCAGCCACTCTTCGCCCTCTGCTTCCAGATCGCCGGGTAAGACCACGCCAGCGCCGGCGTAAGAAAAGCTCGTGATCAGGCTCCGGTCGTTGGCATTGGCCTGTGAGAGATCGGGGCGATACAGGTGGAGATCGACATCGTCGGTGGCGATGATGGCCCGCCCGGTGACGGGCTCGAGCTTGGTACCCGCGTCTTTCATCGCCGCCCGCAGTTGACGGACTCGGCGGTTGTCCTCGTCGGAGTCGAAGTAAAATCGACGGGGCCGAAACGGGCGGATGGTGGCGAAGAGGCCCCCGTAGTGGTCATAGTCCCCGTGGGTGAGGACGACGGCGTCGAGTCGACGAATGCCGCGGTGACGTAGATAGGGCACGACCTGGCGCAGTCCGGGATCGGCACCGACCGGTTGCCCTCCGCCGTCGATCAATACGGTCGTGCCATCGGAAAACTCGATCAACGTCGCGTCGCCCTGACCGACGTAGATAAAGTCTATTCGAGTGGTGGGTCCGGCGAAGATATCGACCACAACGGCCGGGGTGGCGACCAAGAGTGCCGTCAATAGGGCCGTAATCATGGCGCGGTTACGGAGGCCACCGACGACGGCGATGGCGACGGCCACAAAGAGCCCGACAAACTCTATGGGATGGGGCGTCCCCCAACGGATCACCGAGCCCGGCGCGTAGGCGACGACGTCCAGCACGCTGCGAATACCGAGCAACCCCTGGGTGGCCAGATACAACAACAATTCCGCTACTGGTGGACAAATAAGCGACGCCAGTGCTCCGGCCACCAGGAGGGGAAAGAGGATGGTGCTCACCAGGGGAGTGACCCATAGATTTGTCCACAGTCCGGCCAGGGGAAGCTCTCCGGTCATCCGAAGTAGGATCGGCCAGGTGGCGATCGTGGCGCTGCATGAAAGACCCACAAAGGTCAAAAGCTGTCGGCGCCATCGTTGGATACGTGGTTCGGGCTCCGGTTCCACGAGATCGGGAGGGCCCAGAGCGTTGGGTCGAAATCTCAAAAACAAGACGATCCCCGCTGTGGCGGTTACGCTCAATTGATAGCCCGGCTCGATGACCATGGAGGGACGAAAGACCAGTAGTGCTCCAGCCGTTGCAGCCAACGCCGAAAGAGGCGACAGCCGCCAGGGGGAAAAGCTCAAAAAAGCGATGACCAGAGCGGTCATTCCAAAGGCCCTCCGCGCCGAAACGGGGGCTCCGATAGCCAAGAGGTAGATGAGTAGAAACAATAGGGTGATCGATCCGATGAGTGCGCGCCGCGGCCACCGCCTGTAAAGGCGGGGAAATCGGTCCATAAAGAGCTTGATGACCACGGCGATCAGGGCGGCGATGACCCCGAAATGAAGCCCCGAAATCGCGAGAATATGACCGGTGCTGGTAATGTTGAAGGGCTCGCGAAGCTCCGGGGTGAGTTCGCCGCGGCTTCCCGTGAGCATGGCGATGGCCAATGCGCGGGCGTCGCCCTCGATGTGGTGGGCGATTCGTCGCTCCAGTCCGAGCCGTTGGGTCGATAAAACTCTCTCGAGTCGAAGGGATGGTGAGGTCTCGCTCGATTCGTGAAACGTCAATGGCTCCTGAATGGAGATTTGGGCCACATAGCCGCGGCCTTTCATCAGGCGTCGATGGGATGTGCGCCACGGTGTGTTTTGCGGAGCAAACCGCTCGATGCGTGCCCAGGTGGTCCCCCGATCGCCGGGAAGTGGCAATCGCGAACAGAGAGGCAATTCGTCGGTGGGATAAAACACGCGGACTCTTGGCGGCGAATTCGTCAGGCGATCGTCGTCGTCGATATCGATATCGAGCAACTCGGCATCGAAAGCGATGCCCCGATCGTGAGCGATGGGTCCGCCGAGGACCCGAATCTCGATTTCGGCGTGTTGGCGATCCTCGGCGAGCCAGGTGAGGAGTTCGTGATCGGCGATGGGATCGCCGTATTTAGCGGTGATAGCGACGTGGGCGATGAAGATAGAAACAGCGACGATCATTAGTGACCGGCCCCATCTCGCTGTGGTGCGAAGTGCAATGGCCGTGATCACCATCAGCAGCGATGACACCCCGACGGTCCAGGGCAATAACGGGATCGAATCAAAGGGCGAAACCATCAATGCGATAGTGAAAACGACCACAAAGAAGAGCAGCGCCGTCGGTGGCGGTCGGTGGCGAATCGGCATCATCAGAGATCCGGATATCGTTGGGGTTATCCCGGGGTCACCTCTTAATTATCGACAAAGCTGTTGAGATCTTTCGTATTGATTCAATTTTCTGCCGTGCCTCGAAAGGACTCACCCTTACCACGATCGGGGTAGGTCAGTGTCGGTTTCCCACAGGATGTGATCGGTTATTCACAGAAGAGGAGCCGGTTTTCCACAGTCCGGGATAGATTGTGGAAAAGTTCTTTGGGAACTGGGTATTGGAATGTGTGTGGGGGCTTATCCATTTGTTTTTGTTGGGTTTTTGTGTGTTTTTGGGGTTGTGGTTTTTTCAGGTGCTCCGCGCAGAAGGCCTGTGATTTCACAGCCCACCAGAGATCTGTGGAAAAGCCTGTGGAAAACCGGTGATCGGCGCAAAATGACAGGCAAGTGGCCCGATCCCCTCACGGTTTGGCCATGGAATATCGATCCCGGGGACAGTCGTTCTTGGGGCGATCGATGGTGATGCCGATGGAGGCGATATCCCGTTGTGACGCGACGATGCGGTGAGGGGCGGACGCAGGGGACTGCGGTGCGTTGGCGACGGGGGCGATCTTCTGGTATGCCATGCTGCACATACCCGTTGCCAGCCGGACGTGCGATGCACCGACGACGGTGAATCGGATTTCTGCACCTGATAGAGAACAAAAAAACATGCTCAAATTTTTTTCAAGCTTATTCGGATCGGCCAACGACCGCTATCTCAAGGACGCCCGCGCCAAGGTAGCCCGTATCAATGAACTCGAGGATCAATTCGTCGACCTATCGGACGACGAGTTGCGATCGATGACCGGTGAATTTCGTCAAAAGCTCGACAACGGCGCCACCGTCGACGATCTGCTGATGGAGGTCTTCGCGGTGGTCCGCGAGGCCGGCAAGCGCTCGGTGGGGATGCGTCATTTCGACGTACAGCTCATCGGTGGCATGGTCATGCACGAGGGCATGATTGCCGAGATGAAAACCGGTGAGGGGAAGACCCTGGTGGCCACGTTGCCGCTGTATTTGAATGCCCTGGAGTCCAGGGGGGCTCATCTGGTGACGGTCAATGATTATCTGGCCCAGCGCGACGCCCACTGGATGGGCAAATTATACAAATTCATGGGCATGAGTGTGGGTACCATCATCAGTGGAATGCCCAAAGCCAAGCGCAAGGCGGCGTACGCGGCGGATATCACCTACGGAACGAATAACGAGTTTGGCTTCGACTATCTGCGCGACAATATGAAGTACAAGCTCGAGGACTACGTCCAGCGCGACCAGGCCTATGCCATCATTGACGAGGTGGACTCCATTCTCATCGACGAGGCCCGGACGCCGCTGATCATCAGTGGTAAGGCCGATCTGTCGACGGAGCTGTATTTCGAGATCAACAAGATCATTCCCTACCTCAAAAAAGACGAGGACTATCTGGTCGACGAGGAAAAGCGCACCTCCACCTTAACCGACAGTGGAGTCGAGAAGGTGGAGCAGCGTTTGGGAATGGACAATCTCTACGATACGGCGCAGATCGAGACGGTCCACCACGTCAACAAGGCATTGCAGGCCCATACCTTGTATCGAAAGGGCGACGAATACATCGTCCGCGACGGCGATGTGGTGATCGTCGATCAGTTTACGGGTCGCCCAATGCCCGGTCGGCGCTGGTCCGATGGGCTTCACCAGGCGGTGGAGGCCAAAGAAGGGCTGGAGATCAAAGACGAGAACCAGACCCTGGCGACAGTGACCTTTCAGAATTATTTTCGGATGTACGATAAATTGGCCGGCATGACCGGTACGGCGGAGACGGAGGCCGAGGAATTTCACGAGATCTACGATCTGGAGACGATCGTAGTGCCCACCAATAAGCCGGTGATTCGAAAGGACCATGAAGATGTGGTCTATCGGACTTATCGCGAAAAATTCGAGGCCATCGTCGATCAGATCGTCATCTGCAACGAACGGGGGCAGCCGGTGTTGGTCGGTACGACGAGCGTCGAGAAGTCGGAGGCCATCAGTCAGGTTCTAAAGCGAAAGCGCATCGAACACGAGGTGCTCAACGCCAAATTTCATGGCCGGGAAGCCGAGATCGTCGCCCAGGCCGGACGCAAGGGCTCGGTGACGATCGCCACCAATATGGCCGGTCGCGGAACCGATATCGTGCTCGGCGGAAACCCGGAAGTGATGGCGAACGACGAGGTCGGAGAGCCGGATGTGCCGGAATTTACCCCGGAAAACGAACGCGAACAGTATTATACCGAGGAGTATAAAAAGGCCCTCGAAAAATATACCGAGCAATGCGAGGCGGAGCGACAGGAGGTGTTGGACGCCGGTGGATTGTTCATGATCGGTACCGAACGCCACGAATCGCGCCGGATCGACAATCAGCTTCGGGGACGTGCCGGCCGCCAGGGAGATCCCGGTGGGAGCCGATTCTTCTTGTCGTTGGAAGATGATCTGCTGCGGCTATTCGGTGCCGAAAAGCTCGGAAAGATCATGGATGTCGTCCAATTCGAGGAGGGTGTACCCATCGAACACAAGATGGTCTCCAAGAGCTTGGAGCGAGCCCAGCAGAAGGTCGAGGGGAGAAATTTCGATATTCGAAAGAATCTGCTCGAGTACGACGACGTCATGGATGTGCAGCGTAAGACCATCTACGAGATGCGTCGCAATGTGCTGGGTGGAGAAGACGAAGAGGGACGCGGTCTGATTGAAATGGCGATGGACCTATTCGAAGACGTGGCTCTGGCCACCATCGAAAGTCACGCCCCGCGCGAGGTGCGCTACGACGACTGGGATATCGAGGGGCTCGAGATGGCCCTTGAACAGGTCTTCGACATCGAGTTTGAACTCACGGAGATCACGGGACGCCATCCCATCGAGCGCCAGGTCTGGGACGGCATCACCGAGATGTTGCGCGAAAAAGAAGTGGAGCTCGACGAACTCGCCGAGAAGATCAATGACCGCCGCCGCGAGGATCGCGAACGGGCCAAGGAACAAGCCGAAGAGCAAGGCGGGGATTGGGAGATGGCCGACGATGAGTTGGAGTTGGTCACGGGGCGACAGCTTTTGGAAGATCAGATCCAGAGCCGCTATCTGCGGGCCATCGACCGCTTCTGGCGACAGCACCTACAGGCCATGGAGCAATTGCGCGACGGAATTCGCATGGCCGGATATGCGCGAAAAGATCCAAAGCAGGAGTACAAAAAGCAGGGCTACGACTTATTTCTGGATCTGATGTCGAATATCAAGACCAATGTCGTGGAATTCGTCTCCAAAGTGGAGATCGAAACCCCGGAGTCGCTCAAGCGCACACCGGAGCCAAAACACCAGGTGCCGGACAAGATTCAATTCAACCGCCCCGGAGTGGATTCCAGCGGCGCCGAGGACGATGGGCCGGATACCTTCAAACGAGAGCTTCCGAAAGTGGGCAGAAACGATCCCTGTCCCTGTGGAAGCGGCAAAAAATACAAATCCTGCTGTCTCAGAAAGGAAAAAGCGGTTTCTTGAGCTGAGCGGTGACGATGAAGATTTTCGTCGAGCAGTTGGAATTTACGGGCCATCACGGCGTTTACGACGAGGAACGCCGTGACGGTCGGCGATTTCAGGTCGATCTGGAGGTCCGGGTCGACGAGGAGTCGTCGACAGCAAGCGATGAATTGGAGGA
>SKPJ01000425.1 GCA_007119595.1 Myxococcales bacterium | reverse complement strand
GTCCTCAATTGCCATCGTGGGTCCCCACTCGTTGACGCACCTGTTCCACCAATTCTTCCCGTTGCTGGCTTCGCTCCTCGGCAAGTGCTCGCTCGACCTGCCTGTCAAAACCGGGATCATCTTCTGATTGCTGGCGCCGGAGCTCAGATCGAATATTTTGTCGTTGTTCCAGGCGATCCCGGCGCATGGCCTCTAGAGTCGCCCTGGAATCATGGGAATGATCGACCCACGAGGGTCGCTGAAGACGAACCCCGTCGGTTCCAATATCTTGATTGAAGCGGCGTCGACGCCGCTCGTCAGATCCGAATAGCGCGTCGTACTCGTCAGCTCGTTGGGCGAGAACGAATCCCGTTCGAAGAGCCTGCTCCATCCCATCGAGTCCGTAATTGCGCCGGGCCCGATACACCAGGAATTTGGCGGCATCGACGGCGGTGCCCCGATTGGCTTCACGAGCCACCTCACACCACTCCACGACATCGACCCGTTGCCGTTCATCGGCGTCGACGCCGGCACAGGTTCTCTCGACGAATTGAACGGCCGCAAAGGAAAATAATGGATCCTCGACGTCGAGGCCGCATTGGGTATCGATCGTCTTCGACAATTGACGGGCGATGGCATCTGGCTGGTCGTGAACTTCCATCAAATGACAGCCCAGATGGGTGGTCCAGTGAAAGAGGTCGGCAGGAGTCCAGTCCAACTCCCCGTCGACCGGTTCGGCAGCCATCAGTGTCTGTGCCGGGAGATCGACGGCCCGGGTCAACGCCAAGAATAGTTGCACGACTTCCAGCGACCCGATCCACTGCTCCGGTGAAACACGAAGGATTTCCTCTTCACCGGTATGAGCGCTCAAGGCCTGGGCACAACAGGTCGAAAATTCCTCGCGCTCGGCGCCGAGGGAACACATCAACAACTCAGGCACTCCCTGATTGGCGTAGAGAGCCCCGATGTCCATATATCGCTTCGCCGCCGCACACCCGAGCTCCGGATCCATCCCGCGTGCATCCTCCTGGTCCAGCCATCCGCGATACCAGGTTTGCTGCAGGTGACGAGCGATGCTGACCGTTGTCGCCCGCTCGTCATCATAGATCGCGGGCAGGCACATCGCAGCCACCTCCGGTTGTTCGGCGAGCACGCCCTGCATCCACTGCGTCGAACGCAATTCGCCGCGCAGCAAGACCCGTTCACAGGCCAGCGATACGACGAGGTCGGAGCGATCGGCGGCGGCCTGAGCGGAGACATCGAAGGGAGTCATATCGCTGACGACCCAGAAGGCAGCCGCGCGATAATGACCGGAATTCCAGGCCAGCGGCGGCAAACCAAACATTCCCAACACTGCCAAGGTCCACAGCAAGGACTTCCCTTTTCCACGCCCTACCTTCCAGACCAACGCCAACCCCACTGGAACCCACACCAATCCGACAAAGAGCATCAGCGGCAGTACCGGCGAAAGCCACTCCATGACGGCAATAAACATGATCAATGTCGTCGCCAAAAACACGACCGGAACCACCCATTGAAGTCGCGACAATGCGTCATCTTCGCGCTCCCCCGTCTCGTAAATGAGCGTCCCCATTGTCTTTCTTCGCTGTGCCTTGTGGTGCGGCATCAGTTGTCCTCAAGCACTCAAAACAGAGCCTTCTCGGTCTTCCCACACCCAAGTAGCCATCGCAGACCGGCCTGCGCATGTGGAAACACCAATACGATGCCAGAGCAACTCGGACTTGTCGACATCGACAAGTAGCGCAGCTGTGTTGGGAGGTTTGAATTGATTGTCGGGCCTACCTATACTCCTCGGTTCACAGTGGCGCCTTTCGCGCGTGCAAGATTAAGGCATAATAAATTGAGGTTTCGTCGCTGCAGCGAAGCCCTGGCGGCACTCCCCGAATGACGGATGGATCTCGACTATGAGAAACCGACTGGCGCTGACCCGATTTTTTCTCGTCATCCTAGCCCTGTTGTTAGTGGTATGCTCGACGGCGGGCTGTAGTGACGATGTCGATACGGGAGCCACAGACGACACCTCGATCACTGAGGGACAAGAAGGCGATGCAGGCCCAGACGTCGATGCCACAGAGGCGGTCGACGACACAGGTCCGGGTGACGATTCGGGACCATCCGATGATGTCGTCGAGACGCCGGACGTCGTAGAGGAACCCGATACCACACCGTCGCCGCAAGATGTGGAACCACAAGATGTGGAAGAGGGGGAGGATGTCGATACAGGGCCCGAGGAGTTGCCGGACCTTGCGGTCGACGAACTCCGTCCCCGGCGCGGTCCACTGGCCGGCGGAACACCATTTGTCATCGATGGAGAAGGGTTTACGAATCATACGGTGGTGCTCTTCGGCGCCCATGAGGTCTCCGTGGACATCGTCGACGGAGCGTTGACGGGAACGACTCCGGCCGGCGATGCCACCGGTCCGGTCACGGTGCGCGTCATCGATGATGAAACCGGTGAACAGACCCTGGTCGATGGATTCACCTATATCGACACCCTCAAGATTGATCATATCCAGCCCTCCGTGCTCCACGTCGACGGTGGTACCGAAGTGACCCTGGAGGGAAGTGGTTTTTCGGAAGACACCCGCGTATCCGTCGGCGAACGAGCCGCTCCGCAGCAGAATCTCGTCAATTCCAACACGATGCGCTTTATTGCGCCGCCGCATCCTGCCGGCACCGTCGACGTGCGGGTCACCGACGAGGACAGCACCTACGTCGAACCCGATGGAGTACAATACGTGGCGCCCATCGCCATCGACGCCGTGGATCCGGCCTATGGCGCGACCGAAGGTGGCGATGAGGTGTTGGTCACCGGAACTGGATTCGAAGATGATCTGCAGATCTACTTCGGCGAGCTTCAGGGCCAATTGCAACAGGTCGACCCCGACGGCACAACGGCCACTGTCACCACGCCGCCGGGAAGCGCCGGTGTGGTCGATGTGCGAGTCACCAGCGACGATGACGGAGCCCGCCTCGATGATGGCTTTGCCTACGTGGGCGATGGCGCGGGTACCCCGTCGCTGGATGCAATCCTCCCCGACCGGGGCAAAACGACCGGTGGGGAGCGCGTCTATCTCATCGGTCACTTTGCCGAATTCACCGATCCGGACATCACCTTCGGGGACGCCACCGCCACCGTCGTCGATGCCCAAGATGCCGTTATCACCGTCGACACTCCCTCCGTGACTTCACCGGGCACAGTCGATGTCGAGATCGACGACGGCAGCCAGACAACGAGCACCGAGGACGGTTTTGTATTTTATACGCCGCTTACCATCTCGGAGGCCGATCCGAGCGAGGGAAGCGTCGAGGGCGGCACGGCGGTAACGGTCACCGGCAGCGGTTTTGAAGCGGCGTCACAGCTTACCCTTGCCGGCCTTTCCGTCGACTTCGAAGTCGTGGACGACGAGACGATTGAATTTACGACCCCGGCCGCCGGACCGGGCCCAGCCGATCTGCGAATCACCACCGACGACGGCCGTGTTTCGCTGCTGGAAGATGCCTTTTATTTCCTCGACGAACTCCAATTGTGGAGCTTTTCACCGATTCGCGGTTCCGTAGCGGGACATACGTACGTCGAAATTCGAGGCACCGGATTCACCGAGGACACCGAGATTTATTTTGGTGAAGACGGGGCCACCGACGTCGAGATGCTCAACCCCTACACCGTGGCAGTGAGAACTCCACCGCACTCCAGTGGAGTTGTCCCCGTGACCGCCGAAGAGGGTTCTCAACAAGCACAGGCCCCGGAGTCGTTTACCTACTTCAATCCCGGTGCCCAGTCCGGCGGCGCCTGGGGTAATCCGATCGATGGTGCGGTCAATGTGACGGTATTCAGCATCATGAGTGAGCCCATTGCAGACGCCTTCGTAATGCTGTCCACAAGCGCCCAGACGCCGTATACGGGAACCACCAACTCCATGGGTCAGGTCACATTGTCGGGCCCCGATATAAAGGGCCAACAGACGGTTACGGCCACCGCCGCGGGACACTCCAGCACGACCGTTCAGTACGTGGACGCCGAAAATATCACGGTCTTTTTGCACCCCGAAGCCGACGGTGATCCGCCGATGCCGCCACCACCACCGACGGCGACATTTCACGGCGAGATCACGGGGCTCAACAAATTGGATCAACCGGCCCCCAATGAGATCTTGATGGCCTATGTGGAGACCACTCGGCCCTCCACTATCTACGACCCCCTGCCCGATCCGGGAGGTTTCAATGTCGTCACCGAGGACGGTCCCTACACCGTGCAGACCCGGGTTGGAGAATTGGCCCTCGTCGCCATCGGTGGTCTGTTCAATACGGCGACCGAGGAATTTCGGCCCACCCGGATGGGCGTAGCCCGCTATCTGACCGCCGCCGATGGCGGCAGTTATGAAGTGGATATCCCGCTTGATATTCCACTGTCATCGGACATTGACCTGAAATTCGATGGTGTTCCCATGGAAGGCACGGGAGCGCCCAATCTCAATACAGCGATTCTTTATCTGGATCTGGGAATTGACGGGATCTACGGCCCGGTGCAGGACTATACGGGGACGTCGGAGGTGATGAAGATCGACGCACTGGGACAGATGAGCGGTGATCTGAGCGACGCAAATTACATGATTTTGGCTCAAGCGAGTCTCGACCAGGGCGTTCCCGTAAGCCAGGCATTCGTTCACGATATCGTCGAATTGAACACCACCCATGTGACACCACCGATGGTGTCCACACTGGACTTTATCACCCCACCTCCCTCAGGGGTCCCCCAGGATGGTTTGGTACAGTGGGATCTCCACGGCATGCATCAGCCCGATTTATATTATATCTATCTGGAGACGATGATGGGCGAGACCATCTGGGAGATATTCTTGCCCGGCGACGCAATGAGTTTTCAATTTCCGGACTTCCCGGACTTCGATCCGGACGACTTCGACGAAGACGCGGGAGTCCCCTTTCCCTATCCCGGCGGTATGTTTTCCCTGGTGGCCATCGGGTTTGGAAAGCCAGGC
The DNA here is from genome assembly GCA_007119595.1 of Myxococcales bacterium. Lineage (GTDB taxonomy): Bacteria > Myxococcota_A > Bradymonadia > Bradymonadales > Bradymonadaceae > SLJM01. Next base: position 5,491 of record SKPJ01000425.1, on the reverse strand, counting down.
CTTTCAGCCGATGACTTCTCCTACGATGATCTCAACGCGCTGACCGCTGATGGCCTCAGCATCAGCTCCCGAATTATCAGTTTTTAGGGCGTATGGATGTGTCGCCCTGTCCCAGGTCGTTGTGGCCAGGAAACAAATCCGGTCCCGCTCCCGGTTTCCCACGATGACGATTCTCTCAACTACGCCGGAGTCGCCGTGCGCAACAGACTTTCAGCCCATCACCGCCCAATGCGATCTCCCCGTGATCTCCTCACAGGACTGCGGCTCTGCGCATTGCTGCTGATAGTTATTATGGCGGCAGCCTGCAGTGATGATGTGGAACAGATACAACCCACCGACACCGGTGTGGAGGCGGCCCCCGACAGCGGTGATATCGACACCGGGACCGATGTCGCGGATCCGCCGACGGATGCAGCGATTCCAGAGCCCACAGAGGATGTCGAGCGTCCCCCGACCGATGCGACCCAAGAATGGGAGTGGGATGACGAGGAGTTCGGAATCCACGCCGTCAGTCCCGCCTCCGGTCCCGTCGAAGGGGGAACCAGAATTCATGTCAGCGGCACCGCACTCAGCGAGAATACACAGCTTCTCATCGGCGCCGAATCCGTGGATGTGGCGTTGTCCCAAGGTGAGCTGGTCGCTGAGACGCCGCCGGCGGCGGGCCCCGGTCCGGTCACGGTTCGCGCCATCTCCACAGGTGGTGAAACGGTGGAGATCCCCAACGGCTTTCGCTACGTCAACGATATCGACGTACAGTCCATCGTACCCGACCGACTTCCCACCACCGGGGGAGTTGAGATTACGCTGCACGGAACGGGTTTTATGGAACCGATGGGGGTTAGTTTTTCCGGCGTTCCGGCACGACGGGTCGAGGTCGTCAGCGAAGCGATGGCCCGGGTCGTCGTCCCGCCCATGGGACGCGGATACGCCGACGTCCGCGTGTCGGTCCCCGACGCTCAGGTCCTCCTCGAAGATGGCCTGTACTTCTTTTCACGCATCGACGTCGACGCCATAGAGCCGGCGATCGGGGATCTCGAAGGCGGAGAATCGGTGACTCTTCACGGGGTCGGATTTACCCCGGACGCCGCAGTTTTATTTGGTGGTCAGTCGGCACCGGTTGAGTCCGTCGACATCGCCAACGGTGAACTCCACGTTCTCACACCGGGAGCCGACATGCCTGGTCCGGTGGACGTCGAAGTCATCAACGAATTCGACAGCCGGCGCATCGTCGACGGTTTTGTCTACGACGACGGCGACGGAGATATGCTGTCGTCGATACGTCCCGATGTCGCTCCCATCACCGGGGGAACCGAGCACGTGGTTTCCGGGCGCCAACTCGACGCCTCCGATACGGTGATCGAGATCGGGGGTAAGAGCGCTGAGATCATCGATACCTCCGGCGCCCACGCCCGTATCGAAGCTCCCGCCGCGGATACGCCGGGCACAGTCGATATCCGAGTGTTGCAAAATGGCGTGGAGTTGGAGCGTCTCGAGGACGCCTTCGAATACCTCTCAGAACTGTCCATCGACACCGCGGAGCCGGATGCTGGAGCCGCCGAGGGCGGTGAAACCATCACCATCGATGGCACAGGCCTCGGCGCCGTAAAGACGGTCTCCTTCGGTGGACTGCCGGCCTCCTTTGAAATCATCGACGACAGCACGCTGTCGGTGACCACTCCGACCTCACAGCCGGGAAGCGTGGACATCATCGCCACCACCGCGGAGCGGGAAGCCATCCTGGAGGACGGATTTTATTTCGAGGGACAAGTTCAGGTGTGGTCGATGCAGCCATCCCGCGGAGCCATCGCGGGAGATACTTTCGTCACCCTTTATGGCCAGGGTTTTGACGGCACGATCGAAATCGATATCGGCGACCAGTCGGGCACCGATATTCGACGCATCGATCCCTATACAGTGACGTTTCGCACCCCGTCGGTGGATGCGACGGGCCCCCGAGAGGTGACGCTCGGGGCGATGGGACAACAGGCTTCCCCATCCTATCCATTCGTCTATTTCAATCCCCTGAGCAGTTTTGGAGGAGCGCACGGCTCGCCCGTCGATGGAGCGATCAACGTCTCCGTTCTCAATATGGATGGGAGTCCAGTCCCGGGCGCCTTCGTGATGTTGTCGACGAAGCCGGACACACCATATCAAGGGATGACCAATGCAAACGGCCAGGTCACGATCTCGGGCCCCGATCTGGTTGGACCGCAATCCATCACCGCTACCGCCCACGGATTATCGACATTTACGGTGCGAGAGTTGAACGCCGAGAATCTCACAATTCTTCTCAATCCGCTGGAGCCCGCCGAGGGCGGCGGAGGGGAGATCACACCACCGCCGATCGCTTATTTTGAGGGAGAAATCACCATCTCGGGCAAGGGAAGCGATCCCGATGGTGGTATCGAGTACAATATGTCGCAGGTACGCACCACCCGCTCCGCCATCACCAGCGGTCAGACCAACCCCGGTTCCGGCTCCATCGTCGACGGCGAGGGAAGCTACGAAATTCGCTCCCGGGTCGGCGATCTTGCTCTGGTCGCCTTATGCGGACAATACGACTCGGAGACCGAACAATTCACCCCCCATATGATGGGCGTTCAGCGCAATCTATCGGCATCAAACGGACTGACCCAAGAGGTGGACCTCGACTGTGATATTCCCCTGGAGGGGACCCTGCCGGTCAAGATCAACGATCCTGTCTTTGCACCCGACGGACCGACATTTAACCGAATCTCGACCTTCCTCGACTTCGGGTACGAAGGAGTCTTTGCGATGCCCAACACAACGACCGGGCTCGATGACATTCTACTCGGTGCGCCGCTACCGGCTCCCACCGGAGCTTTGGCAGGCATCACCTACTCGGTCGTCGCCGGCTCCTATAACGATACGGGACTACCCTATACCCAGACCTCCATCCGCGACATCGAAGAGCTGGAGAAATTGAGCGCAAGCCGGCCATTGGTCGGGGTTCCCGAACTCACCGCCCCATCGCCGGGAACCGCCGTCGACGGTGAAATTCGCTTTCGCCTCAAGGGTTTAAACGAGCCCGATTTCTATTACCTCGTATTGCGCAACGCCATGGGGCTTCCGGTGTGGACCTTCGTGGTTCCCGGAGACGACGATCTGATTCCGATGCCCGAGTTTCCCTCCTTCAGCAATCTGCCCGCCGACCAGCGGCCACAGCCGTACCAACCGGGCACTCTCTACTCCATCGCCTATGCCTTGCAGATCGACGGCTTCAACTACGACGCCTTTACCTATGGCGACTTCAACTCCGGTCGATGGTCCTCCTTTGCCGTTGATTCCTGGGATATTCGACTCGCTGATTGAGTTTGCGGCGGCGGCGACTTCCCTTCCCGGGGCGCAGTTGTTACCGTTTCGCCGCGAACTGAGTCGATTTTGGATAGTCCGCGGGATATTATGAAAGCGACGCCGATGATGCAGCAATATCTGGATGTCAAACAGCGATATCCGGACTCTATTCTCTTTTTTCGACTCGGCGACTTCTATGAAATGTTCTTTGAGGACGCCTCCGTGGTGGCTCGTGAATTGGGGCTGACCCTTACCTCGAGAAGCAAGGGTGAAAACGAGGTGCCCATGGCCGGGATGCCCTACCACTCCGCGCAGTCCTACATCCGGGAGTTGATCGAAAAGGGTTTTTCGGTCGCCATTTGCGAGCAGATCGAAGATTCGTCCAAGGCCAAGGGGATTGTTCAACGAGATGTGGTCCGCGTCGTCACACCGGGGGTACAACTCGACGAAGAAAACCTCGACGATCGAGCGCCGAACTACCTGGCCGCCGTCATCGCCGGCACCGGTGTTTCCGGCGCCGGTGTGGGATTGGCCTATCTCGATGTCACCACCGGGGATTTTCGCAGCACCGAGTTGGCTACGATCGACGAATTGGTGTCCGAGTTGGAGCGCATCGAAGCTCGAGAGTTGCTGATTCCACAGAGCAGTGACTCCTTTTTCGACGATGCGACAGGACGCTTCGACGGGCTATTTTTGCGCTCACGATCCGATGATTATTTCGAGCTCGAGGCCCTCCGGCGTCGCCTTGGCAAGGGAGTGCGCCTATCCACTGAACTCGACGGCGATGGTTATTTTTTGAGCCCAGAAGAGGTGGACCAATTTTTCGACGAGGTCCGCGATTTCGGGTTTTTGGCCAATGAATTGGTGGAATCGGCCATGGCCGCCGTGCTGTCCTATCTGGTGGATACACAGCGCGGGATCACCGCCGTAGTTCAACGGGTACAACCCTATCGAGCGCGCTCCTTTCTGGTCATTGACGAGTCCACAAAGGCCAATCTGGAGCTCACACAAACCCTGATGGGAGGTCGGCGCTCGGGAAGCTTGTTGAGTATTATCGACGAGACGAAGACCGCCCTGGGTGGACGCCGGCTGCGGCACTGGCTCAACTATCCACTCACCGAGCCATCACAGATCACAGCACGGCTCGACGCCGTGGAGTGGATCGTCGAGCGTCCCGCATTGCGCCAAGATCTGCGCGACGCTCTGGGTGGGATCTACGACATCGAACGGCTCTGTGGCCGCATCGCCTCCGGTCGTGCCAATGCTCGCGATTTGCGAAGCCTGCAGTCGACACTTGCGCTCATTCCCCACACGGCAGACCTGCTGAAGGACGTGGATGCAGAACTACTCCAACGGCTGTCTCACTCCCTCGACCCCTGCACCGATCTTTGCTCTCACATCGACGAGGCGCTGGTCGATGATCCACCCACGGAATTGACGGAAGGAGGTCTATTTCGCGAGGGTTATCACGATGAATTGGATGAACTTTTGGACATCTCATCGTCTGGTAAGGAGTGGATGCTCCAGTTGGAGCGACGAGAACGGGAACAAACGGGGATTTCGAGCTTAAAGGTCAAATTCAACAAGGTATTTGGCTATTTCATCGAGGTCACGAAGGCCAATCTCGATCATGTTCCGGACGAATATATTCGCAAGCAGACCCTGACGAACTCCGAGCGCTATTTCATCCCGGAGTTAAAGGAGCAGGAAGAGCGAATTTTGAGCGCCGATGAGCGGCGAAAGGATCTGGAGTACGAGCTCTTCGAAGAGCTGCGGGCCGATGTCGCCGAATCGATCGGCCGACTGCTTCAGACGGCGAGTGCACTGGCCGATCTGGACACCCTGACGGGTCTTGCGGAATTGGCTCGACGCCGGGAATACGCGCGGCCCACCGTGGACGACGGCACCACCCTCGAGATCGAAGAGGGGCGACATCCGGTGGTGGAAACCACCCTGGAGGACGAGCGTTTCGTTCCCAATTCGGTGGTCCTCGATACCGAAGAGTCCCGGCTGCTGATCGTCACCGGCCCCAATATGGCGGGTAAATCGACGGTGATTCGCCAGGTGGCCCTGATCGCGCTACTGGCACAGATGGGCTCCTTCGTGCCCGCCCGGGCAGCTCACCTGGGCGTGGTGGATAAGATCTTCAGCCGTGTCGGAGCCAGTGACAATCTCG